>JBEGQX010000212.1:0-3902 GCA_041180805.1 Planctomycetota bacterium | reverse complement strand
ACGAAAAGGCCAAATGCCCACAGGCCGATCAGGAATGTATTCATCAGATTGTCCGGTTTTAATGGTTAAAAACAAACTCGCGGGAAGTAAGTACCGCTTTTTAGAAATCAGAGGTTTTTTTGTTGAAACGGTTTTTGTGACAATTTTGGTTTTAGAAGATTTGGATATTTTAGAGGTAGGCGCCTTGGTTATTTTGTTAACAGATCTTACTGCCGGGTAAATTTTTTGATTGGGAGTTTTTTTCTTTGCAACCATGGTGGGAGGCTCCAAGATACATGTGTTTCTCATGTACTTTTAGCATCCTTGCCAAAGTTTCATGTTTCGGTTGTTAGTTAAATCCATTCATGCAAATGAACATAAATTTTGAACTGTTTGCTATCATCAAAAAGTTCAAAACAGGCGGAAGACATAATCCATTAAATTGGAAGAATTTTAGTTCATTTACAAGAATTTAAGTTAAACTTGGAAAGAATAGATGTCAAACAAAAACCCTTTATTTCAAAGGGATTTAGGTAAAAAACTGAATGTAAATAGGTGTCAATTTTTACTTATTTAACCCAATGTGAAAAGTATTTTTATGGAAACAAAAAATAAGAAAGATATTCAAGGTTTTCAGCTTTATGTGGAACTTGCTGGCTTAGGTTTAGAGTTGGCTGTTCCCATAGGGATTGGGGCTTGGATTGATGAAAACTTCCAAACCAAACCTGCAGCTGTTTTAATTGGAATGTTCTTTGGTGTTTCAACGGTTATTCTTCACATCAAGAAAAGACTTTTCTAAGCACCCTGGCCTAGCTTGAGACATAAATGTTTGCAATTTCCTTTGGAGCTTTTTGTGCCTTTGCTGCAATTTATGGGGCAGTGTTTTTTGTTTTTTTATTTCAAAAAGTCCATTTTTCATTAACTCCTGCTGTATCCATGCTTCTTGAGTCGTTGTTAAGGATTGTTTTTTTTATGGCTGGCTTTTTAATCTACAGGCATTTATTTGGAGATTATCAAATAAAAACAGCAGTTCTTTCTGGTATTGGAATTTATTTTTTGATAAGTGTTGGTGGCTGGTTCTTGAAGACAGCCATGTCTTCTCGTATCTGAATATTTAGTAAGAAATTTGACGACCCGGTCTTAACAGTGAGTGGCTCATGTTTTCAGGAAGTCAAGATCATGACCCGATGAAGGAAGTGCAGGACCAGATTGGTCACTGGCATTTCTTTGACCCCAAGGGCCTTTTTGATTCTGGCTTTGAATTGCATCTTCCAGTCGTTGACTTGGGATTTGTTCAAATTCCCATTAGTAAATTTAAGATCTTGTTGTTGTTTGTGGCGATCCTAATTGCAGGCGTTTATATCCCGCTTTGCAAAAAAGTTGCCAAAGGTGAAATTGTTCGTGGACCTTTTTGGAATGCGTTTGAAAGCCTTCTGACTTATATCCGCAATGAAGTGGCAAAACCCACCTTGGGTGACCTTGCCGATAAATATGTCCCTTTTCTTTGGACGCTTTTCTTGTTCGTTTTGTTTGCGAACCTTTTTGGAATGCTTCCTTTCATGGGTTCTCCCACAGCGAATATTTCGGTGACTGCTGCTCTGGCACTTATTAGTTGCTTTATGATTAACCTTACAGGCATTAACAAGTGCGGTCCTGTTGGCTATTTAAAAGGCTTTTGGATGAAGATTGATCTTCCAATTGTCGGGCCTGTGGTAAGCGCGTTTTTATATGTGCTTGAGTTTGGTGGTATTTTTATTCGAAGTGCGGTTCTTTCGGTTCGTCTATTTGCCAACATGTTTGCTGGTCACATGGTTCTTGCTACCGTTCTACTTTTTGCGGTGAAAGTTGCAGGATCTCATATTGTTCTTCAAAGTGGTGTGACTGCGATAAGTTTAGTGGCTGCTGTAGCCCTATCCATTTTGGAATTGTTGGTTGCCTTCTTGCAAGCTTATGTTTTTACCTTCCTTACCGCATTGTTCATGGGTATGGCTACCCATGCAGGACATGATCACGATGAACATCATTCTCATGATGAGAATCCTGCTCCAACAGGTCATTAAGCGCTTTGAAGAGATTTGAATGGACGGCCCATGGCCGGCTTGATAATTAAATGAAATCAGTGTTGATTTGGACTAGGGTTTGTTTCTTAAAGGATTAGTGGAGGATTGGTTTCGATGAAAAACATGTTCTGGGCAGTTGCTGCTGCTTTCTCCGTATTGTGCCTTGCTGATTCTGCAATGGCTGCCGATGGCCTTTCCAATATTGGCAAGGGTGTTGGTGCAGGTATCACCATCCTTGGCGCAGGCCTCGGTTTGGGATTTATCGGTGCGAAAATGTCTGAAAGCATGGCTCGTCAGCCTGAAATGGCAAATGATCTTCGAAATGCGAGCATCATTATCGCAGCTCTTCTTGAAGGTGTTGCATTGTTCGCATTGCTGATTTGCTTCTTGATTTCCTAATTTGGTTGGTCCCGCTTACAACATCTAATCGGGTAATGGAGGAGCTATGTTGCGACGTAATTTCGTCCTAACAGTGCTTGTTTTACTCTTGGTTCATGCAATTTCAGGGCTGGCCTTCTCTGCCGCCCCGGCTGCAGCAGAAGGGCAAAAAGATATTTTTGGCTTCGCTGTTGATACGGGAGTGTGGACCCTTGTTCTGTTTGTTCTCTTGTTTCTTGTCTTGAAGAAGCTCGCTTGGGGACCCATGCTTGAAGGGTTGCAAAAGCGGGAGGAAAACATTCGCAAGGCAATCGACGAGGCCGATGCAGCCAGGCAAAAAGCTCAATCTCTTCAATCTGAATTAGATGCCAAGCTTAGGGCTGCTGGTGATCAGGTTAGACAACTTGTCGAGGAAGCCAGGCGCGATGGCCAGGCAGTTAGGGATGAAATGCTTGCCAAGGCAAAACTTGAGATTTCAGCGGAGCGTGAAAGGCTTCAGCGTGAAATACAGCTAGCTAAGGATCAGGCTTTGAAAGAATTGCTAACCAAGTCTGCGGACCTTGCTCTGCTAATTTCCTCAAAGGCTGTGAAAAAGTCACTTACCATCGATGACCACCGCTCACTGGTGGATGATTGTGTCAAAGAACTTTCGAGTCACGATAAGGGAATTCAGTTTACCGGGGCTCGATAATGTCTGATCAAAAGACCTCAAGCGAAGTTTCCGCTGCCACCAGGCAATCCACGGTGCTGGATGATACGGCCCGAAGCATTGCCTTGGTTTATGCGGAGGCATTATACAATGCCGCACTTGCAAAAGCAGAATCGGATTCGGTCTTGGGAGAGCTTTTGGAAATCGGTAAAGTTATCGATTCCAACCCCCGTCTTCTTGGGATTTTTTCCACACCGGTAATCTCCCGTGACGAAAAAGCAAAGCTTTTAAAAGACCTTTTCCTTTCCCGCAGTAGTTCAATTGTTTCTAACTTTCTAATGGTTCTTAACGAGCATGACAGACTTGAACTGATTGCGGCAGTTGTGGATCAGTTTGAAGAATTAGATCAGGCAAGGAAAAACCAGGTAAAGGTTCAGGTAATCACCGCTGTTTCCGTATCTTCCTCTCAGGAAGGACAGATCTCGGTTGAGTTGGAAAAGAAACTTGGAAAAAAGCCGATCGTCACCTTTAAGGTTGATGAGAGTATCTTGGGTGGAATGATAGTGCGCTCAGGAGATTGGCTTTGGGATGATAGTTTAAAAAATAGGTTGAGTTCACTCCGCAACCAGTTAATTGAGAGAAGTACTTATGAGATTCAAAGCGGACGAAATAGCTTCAGTTCTCCAGAAGGAAATTGAACAATTCGGGGATAAAGTCGATTCCAAGGAAGTCGGCCGAGTTCTTGAAGTTGGTGATGGTATTGCCAGGGTTTACGGCCTTTCTGGTGTAATGGCTGGCGAGATGTTGGATTTTCCAAGATCTGGTGTTAAAGGTCT
>JBEGQX010000211.1:0-21822 GCA_041180805.1 Planctomycetota bacterium | reverse complement strand
CCGCAAAGCAATTAGAGGTTTTTAAAAAGTTATTCGAATTGCTTCTGGATTCAGATGGTCACGTCAGGGGCTTAAAAAACTTTGCGGTTGTAAAGCAAGAAATGGAAGACCTTCAATCAGGTTGGCAAGAAGCCCTGAAAGATTCAAAGTTTGATCGTGATTTGGAAATACGCGCCCTGCATGCCAGAAATCATCTCATGGTTATTCTTCGCAGGGCGCATGATGAATACATGAGGTTGTGTCATGCAAGGAATGCGTTTGATTTTGATACAGTCGCAAGAAGGGTTTTGTGGCTTTTCGAAACCTACCCCAATGTACCCCAGGAGTTGAAGAAGCGCTTCCGATTTATTCAGATTGATGAATTTCAGGATACCAGCAAGCTGCAGTGGGAAATTCTTTCGCATCTCGTAGCCAATGGGCCTGACACAAAGCTTGAAGAAGACCGTCTCTTTGTGGTGGGGGACCCCCAGCAATCGATCTATGGCTTTCGTCAGGCGGATGTTTCTGTGTTTCACGATGTGCAAAAGCTTATCATCGAATCCAACCGGGATCATGGGCATGGTGAATTACCCACCCATTATGAAAACGCCTCGCAAGTGGAAGTGGAAGAGAATGTCCGATTGGGCGAAATGCGCCTGAGCGAGAATTTTCGTACGCTTGAACATACCCCGCTTAGTTTCTTTAACAAGTTGTTCAAATACGTATTCGACCCCATAAGCCACAATTATGATCCCAATCAAAGTTTTCAGGTGAAGTTTCAGGAACTTGTGGCGGGCCTCAAGGTGGAGGGCAGGGGAGAAACCATTTATCTGGAAGCGGCCGAATTTAATGAAGAAGACAAATCAGATTCCGAGGAGGAAACAGTCGAGGATATTGGAGTAAATCAGGTGCGGATGATTGCGGATGAATTGGTTCGTCATTATGGCAGTCCCAGACAGAAGCCAGACTGGAATGGTATTTGTCAGACTTTTAGTTGGAAAGATATGGCCATTTTGATTCCCTCCAGAAACAAGATTCTTCGCAATCTGGAGGAGCATCTCCGTGCTCGGGGAATTCCTTACGCGGTGCATGGTGGAGTGGGGTTTTGGCAAAGGCAGGAAATTGTGGACATGATGCACCTGTGCTTGTGCCTTTCCCAGCCGGGAAACGATGTGGCGCTGCTGGGTGTGCTTCGGGGGCCCGCAATCGCATGCAACGATGCTGATTTGATGTTTTTCCATTACCTGGGTGGCAGAAGATTGCCCAGGGGGTTGTCCATTCTTCAAAGCTTGGATGCGGATCTTGAAAAAGCCTGCGAAAAAGGCAAACTCCATAAGTTGCCTCCGCAGGATTTGAAGAACCTGAAATCCGCATGGAAGCAGTTCAGCCAGGAAGACAAATCCCGGTTGGTCAATGCATCTGCCAAGGTTGGTTTGCAAGGGGAATGGCGACGATTGGCAGACCGGATGTCCCACACCGATTTATTGCAAATGTGTCTCGAGGAAAGTGGCGCTTACCAGAGATACGCATCCCAACATGATGGCGAACAGGTGATCGCGAACCTGGGGCAGTTTTTTGAATTCCTGAGGTTGGAGGAATCCAAGCCCGGTTCCAGTCTTGCGCGGGTTGCCAACGGATTGCAGCAAAGGGCCGAGGAAAGCATCAAGGATTCACAAGCCGCTGTCGAGGCGGAAGGAATGAATGCGGTTCAGATCATGACAGTGCATGCATCCAAGGGATTGCAGTTTCCGCTGGTGGTGGTTCCTAATCTTCAAAGGCCAGTTTCAGGCAAGTCTGCTGAAAGTGTGATGGTGGATTCCAATGGATTAGTTGGGCTTCGCATCCGCCATCCCTTGTTGCCAAGAACAGAAGAGTCAAACTGGGCCCATAAAAAAGCTGCAAAGGAAAAGAAAGCCCGCGAATTGGCAGAATCCAGACGGTTGTTTTATGTGGCCGCCACCAGGGCGGAGGAAGTGTTGATCCTGTCCGCGCAAAAGCCGAGAACGAATGGTGAATCCTGGCGGAAATGGTTTTATTCCGCTTTGGGTCTGCAGGACAGCCACTTCAAGGCTGGAGTGTGGGAGGAAAAAGGCTTGAAGATACAATTGCGCAGTCAGCCGGATGCCCATGTTGCACCTGTGCTTGCAAAAAATGATGATTCTGATTGGCAGTTCGATATGAAAGCCTACTCGGAAAATTCCATGTACAGCCCTTTGGCTGTAACCAAGTTAGAGGAACAAACCGAGGAATTTAACGATGCGCCAGCAAGATGGCACCTTAAGACGAGTTACCATGTGCAGCCCAATTATCATATCCCGCAGCCTTCCCAGATCGGGTCTGCCAGGAAGAGTGAAAGCTCCAGGCAGATTGGTGCAACCATAGGCACCGCGGTTCACCGCGCGTTGGAAAGGTATGCGGAATGGATCGATCTTGCTGAAAACGACCAACGAAAGTGGATAGATTGCCTGGTGGATGCCGAGCTTGCGCTGGCAGCCCGCGAAATGGATCTTGAGGATGAGGCTCTTATTTTGGATGCCGGACAGATTAAGTCCATCAAAGCAAAGGTGAGTAATCTATTGAAATATGCCCAAAGCGAAGAGGTTCAACAAATACTGAGATCCCCCGGGATGGTGGAACAGGATTTTCTATTACCCGTGGAAGGCTGGCTGGTTCAGGGGCGCATAGATAAATGGGTGATGCAAGAAGATGGCACCATTGAGATAGTGGATTGGAAGACTGATGCCGGCCCTGCGGATCAATCGATAAGCAAACATCAGTTTCAGATGCAGTTATATGCGTTGGCGATGGAAAACTGTGGGAAGCTTCCCAAAAAACAAGCGTTGATCAAGGTAAGGCTGGTTTTGCTGGATCATGAAAAGATTCATGACTATGAATTTTCCATGGATACGCTAAGGGAGTTTGGCGCAGGCCTTAAGGCTAAACTTTCCGAGATGAAAAAACTGGCGGGTCATCCTCTAAATGATGAAGAACTGGCCCAACTTGCTGTATGACAGTAACTACAGTTCTTTCCAACTAGCCTCTTGAAGTCTCTGTGCCAACCCGTTAGATATTCTGATGAGGACCAAAGCGGAGCGGGAAATGTTCTAGCCCGTCTGCGAAGGTTCCCGCGGATTATTCAGGTGATTGGCCATGATGATCGAAGTAGAAAATCTAACAAAATATTTCGGCCCCATCCTTGCGGTGCGGGATGTCTCTTTCCAAGTGGAAAATAACGAGATAGTGGGCTTGCTTGGCAATAACGGCGCAGGCAAATCAACCATCATGCGCATTCTCACCACCTTTTACCCGGCAACCAGCGGAACCGCCAGGGTTGGTGGGTTTGATGTGATGAATGATTCCATGGAGGTTCGCAAACAGATTGGCTATCTGCCTGAAAGCATACCTCTTTATCCCGAAATGCGTGTGGAAGAATACCTGAACTTCAGGGCCCGTTTAAAAGGTGTGGACAGGCGGGTTCGAACCGCGCGTATTGATCAGGTTCTTGAAAAGTGTCGTGTGCGAGAGGTTCGAAGAAGGTTGTTGGGCTCCCTCTCCAAGGGTTACCGCCAGAGAGTTGGACTGGCGGATGCGCTTCTTGCCGACCCCAAACTTTTGATTTTGGATGAACCTACCGATGGTTTGGACCCCGAACAGAAGCTCGAAACCCTGAAAATGCTAAAGGAACTTGGCCAGAATCATACGATTGTTTTTAGTTCGCACCTGCTTGCCGAGGTGGAAACTATTGTGCAGCGCGTACTCATCATGAGGCGTGGCCGATTGGCTTTTGCCAAAAAGATTTCAGAGATTGAAACAGATGCTGTGGTTCAGTTGGAAGCCCGGGGGCCAGAGGTGCAAATCGCCAACAGTTTAAGAGAACTTCAGGGAGTGGTTTCTGTAAACCACCAAAATCTTGGTGATGGCTTTGGATCGTTTGACGTGCGCTGTTCCGAGCATGGAGACCTGCGGGAGGCCGTTTTCCAGAAAATCGTGCAGAATGGCTGGTCTTGCAGAAAGCTGGATCAAAGGCGCAGGAACCTTCAGGATCGTTGGAACGAAATCAACAACCAGGATGACTTTTCTATGTCTGCCCCGGCCAAGGCCTAGCCAAACCCTGACATTACTCGCAAAAAAAGAATCAACATAACTGGAGTCGACCAGATGGAACCAATAACAACCCCTTGGAATAACCCGAACTTGAAACCGGGTGCAGGCCCATCGGAAATGGTGGCGGATGAGCCAACCCTTGCCCGGATTGTGGGAAGCTTGGGGGCCGCGCTCACCATCTTCGGTGGTTTGGCCATAGCCCTGAACCTTTCCGGAAAAGTGGCAAGCCTGGGAATGGGTTGGGCTTCGTTTGCGATGGCGATAGGTTTTGCCGGCTTGCTTTTTCATGCGGCGTTTGACCAGGAATTGCAATTCCGCCGGGCTTACATGATGTTCGGGTACAGCCTTTTACTGCTGGGCGCCATATGCTTTTTGTTGCCTTTGTTTGGCAAATCCGGCATGTTTGGTTTGGGATCGCTGGCATTTCTGCTCGGGCTATTGTTTGAACTCGCATTCCTGCGACATGAAACAGAAGGGTCTTTAAGATCAACCTCCCAAAATGTGATAGGACTTATCGGCGCCGTGTGTGCGGTGGTGGGGATTACTGGATGCATCCTCGGCCCCGAAAGTGTGAAGGCGGCTCCATTTCTACCACAGTTCTTTGTCGGTGGGCTGTTTGGCTTACTGTTTCTTGTTGCCTATCTTGGGTCCCGTGGCATGGGAGATGATTTTGCCTGGCAAAGTGCAAGAATCATTTTTTGGGCTGGAGCGGTTCTTTTCTTGTATGCGTTTCTGCGCTCTGCATTGCCTCCGCTTCTTCATAATCTGGGCATATTGAAGACACGTCCGGGTGATTTCTTCATTCCCGGTGGTTTCCTCCTCATGACCCTTGGCGGCCTTTTGTTCACCGCGACGGGAATGCTTGCCTCGGAAAGCAAGCTTGCGGTGTTGGCGCAGAGAGAGCTTGGGGCGATGTTCTTTTCACCCATAGCCTACTTTGTGCTTCTGGGCTTTGTGATTGCCGCCTGGTTTGGCTACATCGATTTTGTCAATCGGCTTGCGGTCTCCCGCACTAATATCGAACCCATTGTGCGAAACTATGTGATCGACCTTGTGCCTGTTTTGGCAATCATTTTCATTGTGCCAGCAATAACTATGCGCCTTTTAAGCGAAGAGCAAAGGTCTGGCACCGTGGAGGTTCTTCTTACCGCTCCCGTGGATGAATTGACGATAGTTCTCAGTAAATTTCTGGCCGGGTTTGTGATGTATCTGGTAGTGTGGGCCCCCTTTGGGTTGTACCTGCTGGCCTTGCCGCTAGCTGGAGCGCCAGCTTTTGATTACCGCCCGCTAATCAGTTTTTTCATAGGTCTTTGCGCGACCGGGGCGGCCTTTGTTTCCATGGGGCTTTTCTTCAGCAGCCTTAGCAGAAACCAAATCATCAGTGGCGTTCTTACTTTTGCCGGCATGTTGGGGCTTTTCATCGTGGCAATCATCCGGGAAAGGATTTTCGGGCAAAACCCGGGTGGCCCCTGGTATCAGGTTCTCATGCATGTCTCGTATCTGGATGTTTGGAACACTAACCTCGAGGGAAAATTGGTTCCAAAGTTCCTTTTGTTCCATGTTTCCTTTGCGATCTTCTGGTTGTTCCTGACCGTGAAGACCTTGGAATTCAGGAAGTGGAAATAACAACCAGCCTTGGAGAATCAAAATGAACAACAACAAAAATAATCAGGGTTGGGTGGAAGGGTTGTCCCGCAACCAGACAGTGATGAACTTTGGCGCCTTCATGGTGGCGGGCGTATTTGCACTGGCTTGCGGAATCATAGCCTGGCGGTTTGGAAAGGCCCAGCTTCCCTATATTCTTTGGTCGGGCACCATAGCGGTTTATGCCATGGGAATTGGTTTTGTCCTTGCGGGTAGAAACCGGCGCGAAACCCCGGATGCGGATGCCCTTCGTATAGGAATGATCTTTCTGGGTGGTGGGGCTGGTTTTATTACTGCCATTCTGGGAATTACCCTTCCCTTTGTGGAACATTCCGCTGTGTTCTCTGGTGGGTTGGCAGAATGGCGCAAAAGTCCGGGAATCGTCTTGCTTTGTGCCGGCTTGCTGTTCGGTGGGCTGGCCCTAATGTTCCTGAGTGTTCTTCTTGCCAAAAGCTTTGAAAGGTCTAATGCAGGCCTGCGCAGGCTGCTTTACGGCACAAATGCCTTCCTCACAGGTATTCTTCTGCTTGCCGTTCTTGGAATTGTGAATGTTCTGGCGTATGTTCCTCTTGGCAAATATGACTTCTTCAACCGAACATTCGATTTCACATCTTCTGGTTTGTACTCCATCAGTGACAGCACCCAGAACTTCCTCGCGAACCTGAAGGATCCTGTGAAGGTGTATGTTCTTCTACCGGGGAACAACCTGATTACTGTGGAAACAGAAACACTTCTGGAAACATTCAAGACCCATACCAAGAAGCTTACCTGGCAATCGGTTTCCCGCGACTTGGATGCGCAGGATATGATCAAGCTTCAGGAAAAGTATCAGATTCCAGATTCCTTGGGCTTGCTGGTCGTCTATGGGACAGGTGAGAAACCCGTTTACGATTTTATCAAGTATCAGGACCTTTATTCCATCCCGCAGCAAGACCCGCGAATGCGTGATGCCGAGGGGGGTGGGTTCCAGTTTCTTGGTGAAGGCCAGCTTGTGAAAACCATGACCTATCTGGCAGAAGGTAAGTCGCAGGCGGTGGTTTATTTTACCCAGGGAAATGGTGAATTGGATGTTGATGATAAAAAGCCCGGTTCTAATTCCGGCAGCGGTTCACTCTGGGAGGAAACAGCCAAGGGTAACTACAAGCTGGAAAAATTGAATTTGGATCGTAATGCCAAGGCTGTTCCAGCGGATGCCGATGTTGTCATCATGGCCCGCCCCAAGATGGATCCTCCGCCGCAGGCGATTGATACCCTGCGAAGTTATTTGAAGGGAACAGGGGGTAAAAAAGGCAAGCTGCTTTTATTCCTGGATGTGGAAGTGGAAAATGCTGGTGGAAAAAAACAAATGGTTCCAATGCCCAACTTGAAAGCTCTTTTAAGGGAGTTTCAAGTGGATGTTGGTGATGAAGAAGTGTTTACCCCCTTGAATGAACGCAAACCATCCACGCTTACCGTGATGGCGGCGCGAAAAAGCACCAACGCCATCGCCAAGGCTTTCACCAACGAAAGAACAGCATCCTTGTTTTTGTTTGAGGGAATGCGCCCTGTTAAAGGCATTCCTTCCGCCAGTGGTCAGGAAGCCTTCAAGGTGGAGGAACTTTTGCTTACAGATCCTCGAATTCCAGTTTGGGTGGAAGCGGATATGGGGGCCAATGTTGGTGAAATGGTGGCTGAAATGCGCAAAGATGAAAAGAAACTGGAAGCCAGGCTTGCCAAGGGGCAGGTGGGTGTGGCAGTGGCGGTGACCGAAAAAGGTGGCCCCAATCCTTTGGCGCAGGTTCCGGGCCATGAAAGCATGGCTGGGCAGGAAGACAAGCCAAGAATGGTGGTATTTGGCGATTCGAATTGGATTTCGAATGAAGGCATCAATGGCCGTTTTGGTGAAACTCACACCGCCTTGTTCAACAGTAGCCTTTCCTGGCTTAGGGACCGCAAGGACCTTGGTGAGAAACCAAAAGGTCAGGAGCGCAAAGAGTATCGCTTTTCTGTGGGAGAGGAAACCGTTACCCGGCTGAAATATCTTCCTTTGGCCATGATGCTTCTTTCGGTGGTTGGCCTGGGTGGCGCAATTTGGATTGTTCGCAGACGATAAGTTTGAAGACAGGGAATTGAATATGAACTTCAAGACGACTTATATCCTGTTCGGGTTCCTGGCAGGTGTGTTTCTATTACTGGCCATCGCATTGTTCATGGATCCCGGTGCTGTGGAATCCTCCGGGTTCCTGTTCCCTTCCATGAGAAGCGGGGCTCAAACGATTCAGGTGGATGATGTCGATCGACTGGAGATCGATCGTAAGAAACCAAATACCGAGAAGCTTGTGTTTGAACTGGATCCTGCCACCAAGCGTTGGAATCAGAAATCCCCGCGCGACACACATGCGGACAAGTTTGCCATCCAGGAAGTCGTAAGGCAGCTTCGCGAAGCCAAACCAGACCCCGAGGCCGATCGTCCTTCCAATCTGGCCCAATGGGGGTTGGATGACCCCTCCGCAGTGGTCAACCTTAAGAAGAAAGACTCTGACAAAATCATTACCCTGAAGATTGGCAATACCAGTCCCGGTGTCGGAAGTGCTGTGGTTTACGTTCTTTCCTCGGACCGGCCCAAGGAACCTTTGGCGGTAAAGAAATCCCTGTTGGACGCTATCTTCAAAAATACCCTGGCGTTTCGCGAGAAGGATCTGCTTTGCCCCAGTGTTTCAGACATAAAGTCGTTCAAGTTGGAAGAGACCGGCAAGAAAGCCATAGCATTGGGTAAATCAGGTGAAAGCCGTTGGAAATACACCGAGCCTTCAACCTTTGGCGAGGCGGATTTTGAGGGAACTGAAACGCCCGAACCATTGAAGGTTTCCGGTGGTGTTCGCGCTCTTCTGAATAATCTTTCCAACCTGAAGGTGGAGTATCGCGATGAAAAATCAAATGACTTTGTGGAAGACGGCGCCGCTGACCTTGCAAAGTACAAGCTGGATGTTGTGAAGGATAAAGTTCTTTCCCTTACTGTGGAGCGCGCCGAGGAAGGTGACAAGACATCCACTGCCAAACTTTTGGTTGCGGTGGGTGAGAAAGTTGGCGAGGCAAAAGACAAGTACTACGCCATGCTGGATGATGGTAGAAAAGAAGTGGTAAGAATTCAGGCTGCAAATCTGGAACCAATCTTGAAACTGGTGGCAGACCCCGAAGGCCTGCGGGACAGAACCCTGGTAAGACTTGGCGCGTTGGACAAACCTGATGCCATCAATCTAACCAATAGCTACGGATTGCTTGAGTTTCGCAGGCCAGACCAGGCAAAACCATGGATGTTTTACCGCCCTGGGAAAGATGTTGCCAGCGCCATTAATGAATTGAACATCAACAACCTTGTCGGTTTGCTTGCACAAAAGGGGCAGATAAAGTCTTTTGTGGATTCCGGTGCCAAAGAGGCAGACTTGGGGTTGGACAAACCAGTTGCCCAGTTGGATATCTTCGTGGAGGGGATTGATAAAACGCCGAAGAAAGAAGAGAAAAAAGACGACAAGAAAGCCGAACCGGCCAAGGATGATTCCAAAAAAGAAGACAAGAAGGAAGAGAAAAAAGACGAGAAAAAGCCTGAGGAAAAGAAGGAAGAAAAGCCGGTTCTTAAGGCTGGGGATCCGAAAGTTAGGATACTTTTTGGCAAGAAGGAAGGTGGCTTGATCGCGTTCAAGCGCATTGCAGACAAGGAGGTAACCTACGGGAAAGTAGCCGAGAATATTCTCGACAAAGTGCAGGAAAATCCCCTTTCTTATCTGGATGCCACGATTCCCAAATTTGCGCAGACAGCAGATCCATCGGAAGGTGTGAACAAATTACTCATCGACAAGTCGGGTAAATTGTTTGATGTGAGCAGGGATAAAAAAGAGGATCCATGGAAGATTGCCCAGCCATCGGACAAAGTGGGCAAAGAGGCCGATGCGAATTTGATTCGAAACGCACTTGCAGCGCTAAGTAATCTGCGCCCGGTAAAGATAGCCGCGGAAAAACCTTCCGACACTGACCTGGCCAAGGAATTTGGCTTGGCACCTGCAGCTATCAAGGCTGTGGTTACACTGGGAAAAGACAAGGAAGCTAAAACTTTTGAATACCTTTTTGGGAAAGAATCTGCGGACAAATCGGGCATCTTTGCAAAAGTTACCGGAAGCGATTACATCTTTGTTGTGGATAAGGCTGCCCTAACTGCCTTGGAAGCGGAATTTGAGGATATGTCTGTCTTCCCAAGGTTAGATTTGGCCAAGGTTGAAATGGTAAAAATAACCGGCTGGCAGGCGCTTTTAGGCAGTCCTTTCACCATTGAGGCAGAATTGAAGGATTTGAAGTGGGCTGTGAAGGCCCCTGCAGATTTCAAGCTTGATTCCGCCAAGGTGCAAGGCTTGCTGGGAGTACTTTCACAACTGAAGGCGGAAAAATTTATCACCCTGAAAACTGGTGCAAAACCTGAGCAGGAACTGGATCTTGCCAAAGGTGCTTTGCAGATCGAGTTCCGTTTGCAAGGTGAAAAAGATACCCAAAAGCTAGTCGTGGGGAAAGCAGAGGGAGCAAGTTACTTTGCAACTAGCAGCAGGTTGCAGGGTGATGTTTTCCTGGTTCCCAAGGGAATCTTTGAAGCCATGCGCGGAAAGCCGGCTTACTTCAACCCATAGTCCTAAAGTGCGGGAGGTTGCATGAAGAATCTTCCCGCAATTCTTGGTGGCGAAAAGTTGTTTCCAAACGGTCCCTATTCCGGGGTTCCGGATGATCCTCTTATCTTTGAAAACTTGCGCAAAGCCTTTCACGACGGCACTTGGTCCGGTTATGACACCGGGCATGTAAACACGCTTGAAAAAACCCTGACAAGTCTTTTTGAAGTCGAAACCGCCCTAACCTGTGCTAGTGGAACTCTTGCGGTAGAGGTGGCGCTGAAATCTTTGCGACTTCCCGAGGGATCGCTGGTTGGAATGGCCGCTTATGATTATCCGGGTAATTTTCTGGCCATCCATGCCCTTGGCTTGATGCCCTTTCTAATCGACACGGATCCAGACAATGCCCAGGTTTCCTTAACAGGAATTCGAGAGGCCTTGGGTCATGGAATTTCGGCTCTGGTGGTATCGCATCTTCATGGTGGCTTGGTGCCCATGCATGAAGTGATGGCTTTGTGTGAAAATGCTGGAGTTCCAGTCATAGAAGATGCCTGTCAAGCCCCTTTGGCAGTGGTTCAGGGAAAACCTGCAGGTAGTTGGGGCGACTTTGGCGCACTAAGTTTTGGAGGTTCCAAGCTAATTACCTCCGGACGGGGTGGTGCGATATTGTCTCGTAAACCAGATTTGGCTCAGCGGGCAAAAATGCATCTTCTGCGCGGAAGCAAAATAGCCGCGCTTAGTGAATTACAGGCATTGGTTCTATTGCCACAATTCATGGATCTGAAAAAAAATAATCAGTCCAGGCAGTTGTCAGCCAGATTGCTGGAAAAAGGATTAAGCAAAATTCCTGGGGTGAAGTCCTTATTAGTTTCCGAGGCTGAATTAAGGGCTTTCTACAAGTTGGGCCTGATTTACGATTCATCAACCTTCGGATTGGACAGAAAAAGTTTTATTGCAGCCATGCAGGCTGAAGGGATTGCCTGCGATGCCGGATTTGATGGTATTCATCGGCATCGCTCCCCAAGTCGATGGAAGGCCGCTGGCCCGCTTCCCAATGCAGATATTCTTCACGATTGTATGTTAGTCGTTCATCATCCTGTTTTGCTTCAGGGAGAAGAAGCAATTTTTAAAATAATCCAGGCTATGGATCGGATTCAAAAACACGGTGTGGAGGTATGGAAAGCCCTGAATTGATGAACCTGATAAGAGGGGCAATTGCCCAGATTATCGGATTTGTCATTAAAAACGCCGGGAAATTTGGACTTTTTTTTTTGAAGAAGATTGAAGTAAGATTTTACCTGTCGGAAGTCAAAGAGTGAAATCGATGGCTTCGGTAGGCACCGGTGCTGGGCCAGATCGAGCAGGATGCTCGTGACCAGAAACGGAAAAGAAGGGCAAGGAAGCGCTTTAATGCCGCTAACAACCATTTCTTTGTTCCTACCCAAAATGGGGCACGATGCCCTGATGACGACCGGATCGACTCCTTGAGAATTAGCATCAGTTGGTAAGCCAGCTTTGGGTCTACCGTGAGTGTGGATTTGCATTCCGGAAAATCTGAATGCTCTGGCTGGAAGAGGCCGGGAAAGGCTGGAACCCTTTTCCGTCGAGTGGACATTCCATACCGCGTGGAATGAACATGCGTAAACGGGGTCACTCCCAAGGTGACCATTACTATTTTATTTTCCAATGGAACAGGAAAATGACCCGATCCCCCGTTATCATCCGTGTGGATGCAAACCCGAATCTTGGCTACGAACATATGAACCGCTGTCTGGTGCTTGCAGCAGCCTTGCAACGAAGGCGAAGGCAGGCATTCTTCCTATCGTCCTTTGAGCCAGGCTCGTTGGGCTTTCAGGTAAAAAGAGCCGGCTATGAATGGCTGGAGGCAAGCGCGGAAATCGGCACCGAGGATGATCTGCAGGAAGTGTTGCAGGAAGCCCGCCGAATTCAAGCTTGTGCTGTGATTGTGGATACACCCCAGGTAAGCGCTGAATACCTTCAGGCGATCAAGGATGCTGGCCTGATGGTGGTTTCCATTGATCATTTTGCAAATGGTGATTTTCCATCCAACATCGTTTTCAACCCCATGCTTGGACCTTCGCTGGAATCCTACGAGCTTGGCCATGGTACCCAGATTCTTGCCGGCGAACGCTACGCATTGGTTCGCTCGGAAATTCGCAGGGTACGGCCATTGCGTGCGCAGGAGTCACCAGAGCCATTCCGTGCGGTGATTGCCCTGGGTGATAATGACCCGAACAATCAGGTGGCAGAAATTGCCCGCCAATTGATTAACACCCCCAAGGTTAGCAGGGTGGATATTCTGGCACGCCAGTACTATTCCAACTTGGACGAATTGAAACAATTGGCTGAGCAATCAGAGGGAAAAATCGGTGTATACACCGAACCTTCCGAGGCACCCAGTAAGCTTTCCCGCTGTCACTTTGCGATTACTGCTGGGAATTACTGGTCCCTTGAAATGGCGTGCATCGGCGTGCCCCAATTGATCATTGTTCAAAATGAGGCCTGCTGGCCTACTGCCTCCAGATTGGAGGAGGAAGGCGCAGCTTCCATTCTTGGATCCCACGAGAAGATTACCCCGGCCTTGCTTCGCGAGGCAGTAACCAATCTTTTGGAAGATTCATTGGAACGTCAGGGCATGGCCAGGTGCGGCAGACAATTGATTGATGGTAGGGGAAATGATCGTATTGTCACCGCTTTTGAAGTGATGATGCAGCCCTACATCCATGCCGAGGAACTTCGGGAAGCCGCCTGATTTTTTGGAAAACCATTTAGGCTCCATGGCTTAGGTCATGGGGCCTTTTTTTATTTTGTCGCATGAGTTTCTGGGATATTGTTGGATTTGGTAACAAAGGATTTATTGAAGCGCTATTTATGGAGAATCGCCCTTGGATAATCAGGAAGTTTCGCAAGCTCTTTCGGAAATAGGTGTGCTGATGGAGTTGCAGGGGGAGAATTCCTTCCGCACAAATGCCTACCACAACGCAGCCAGAAATATCAGCCAGTTAACCGAGGAAGTTTCCGCCTTGGTGGCCCGGGGTACCTTGGGGCAAATTGCAGGAATAGGAACAACTCTTCAGGAAAAAATCACCACCCTGGTGAAAACTGGCACCCACCCGTTTTTGGAAGAACTCCGGGCCAAGGTGCCGGTGGGGCTGCGCCAAATGCTAAATATTCAAGGCCTTGGACCCAAGAAGGTAAAGGCCCTGCATGATAGTTTGGGATTGGAAACCATCGAAGCACTCGAGAAAGCCTGTAAGGAAGGAAAGGTTGCCGAACTGAAAGGTTTCGGCGCAAAGACCCAGCAGAAAATATTGGATGGTATTGCGTTTTTGGGAACTGTATCAGGAAGAGTTCGTTTGGATGAGGCCATGGTGGTTGCAGAAACATTGGTTGAAATGCTGAAGCCTTTGAAGGAAATTCAAAAAATAGAAGTTTGTGGAAGCTACCGTCGAGGCAGAGAAACCATCAAGGATATTGATATTCTGGTGGCTTCGGATCATCCCCGGAAAATTATGGAGGCCTTTGTAAAAGCTCCTGGCGTTATTCAGGTTCTTGGTCAGGGGGATACCAAATCAAGCATTCTGGTGGAAGTGAGCGCATCTGGTGGCAAGGTTCGCATGCAGGCAGATCTGCGTGTCATTGATGAAAAGCAGTTTCCATTTGCACTGGCGTATTTCACAGGCAGCAAGGAACACAATGTTGCCATGCGTTCCCGTGCCATAGAGCACGGGCTTAAATTGAATGAATATGGTTTGACGGGTGAATCCAAGACTGTGAATTGCAAATCCGAGGCAGATATCTACAAAGCTCTGGGTTTGCATTATGTTCCTCCCGAGTTGCGTGAAAATACGGGAGAAATGCTTGCCTCAGAGAAAAATCACCTGCCAAAATTGGTGGAGGAACACGAGATTCAAGGCGTGTTTCACAATCACACCACTTACAGTGATGGGGCCCATTCTCTGGAAGAGATGGCTTTGCAGGCAAAAAAGCTTGGCCTTAAATATCTGGGTATTGGCGATCATTCGCAGTCCCTTACTGTGGCGAATGGATTATCCCCCGAACGGGTTCGCAAGCAAATTCGTGAAATTGATGAACTGAATGGAAAGCTGAAGGGCTTTCATGTATTCAGGGGTATCGAGTGCGACATTCTGGCGGATGGATCGCTGGACTATGATGATGAAATTTTGGGGCTGTTTGATTATGTGGTGGCCAGTGTGCATACGCATTTTCAGATGCCACGCGAAGAGATGACCAACCGCATATTAAAGGCCATGCGTCACAAAGCCGTTACCATGCTGGGTCACCCCACTGGAAGATTACTTTTGCGAAGGGATGCCTACGCGGTGGATCAAGAGGCGATTCTTCAGGAAGCGGCAAAAACAGGAACCTTGGTTGAAATCAATGCTCATCCCGTTAGGTTGGATCTGGACTGGGTGCACTGTAAACGGGCCAAAGAGTTGGGTGTGCGGGTAGTGATTAATCCGGATGCGCACAGCATTGGGGAGCTGGAATGCTATAAATTCGGGGTGAAGGTTGCCCGCAGGGGTTGGCTGGAATCTGGTGATGTGTTTAACACCCTTGGCTTGCAGGAAATCACCAAATATCTCCAAGATCGCAAGGCGGCATTTTTGAAAGGGTAAGAGCACTGTAAAAAAGTAAAAGGGCAGTGACTTGTCACATGCCCTTTTACTATCAAGGGAAATCGAGCAGAGTCTGCTACTACTCTGACACTAAATCATTATTAGACCGGGTACCCATGGCGCGCCAAATGGCAAGGCTGATGCTATTGGGAATCATTTTTACCGAGCCATCCATGAATACCGCATTCACTCCACCAGTATGGTGGCTTCGGGTGGTTACGGCAGCATAAGTCATGGTGTTTGTGGCGTTTCCTTCTCTGGAAGAATTAAAATCAACGTCATAGGTTGTTCCAGAATCTATATGGGCAACTTTTGTGTTTGGGGTAAAAGTAAAAGTGAATCCTGTCTGATGAACTCTGGCATCGACCCATTCTGTGTGGCCTGTATCCACTTTGAAGGAACCACCAAAACCTGAAATCTGGCTTGTGCTGGTTGGAACCGGTGCATTCAAGGCCGAAGGATTTGCTCCATCCCGAAGGTAAGGTGTGTACGCCTTTACTTCGGCGAAGGCAATTGTCTGGCTTGTGCCATCCGTAAATTCATTGATGCGAAGTTTCTGCCCCACGGGGAAAGCGCCGTCCCCCCCAATGCCGTTTGGATTGCCCGGAGAGGGATTAAAAACCATCCAAGAACCCATGTTGGCGGCATAGTTAAGTGGGAAATGTGGAGGATTACCGGTTCTTAAAACCGCCTTAGGTTCGCTGGGGCAAACATAAGTATTTACCTTCTGGCCTGAAACATTTGGTTGAAGATTATAGTCCATGGAAAAATTGATAAGGCGCTGAAGGTTTTCCTGTTCGATGAAAGGAAGCAGCAAAGCCTGAACGGACCATGAAGTAGCAGTTCTGGTGGAGGGTGGCGTGGAAATGGGATAAGAGCCAGCGGTAGGGAAGTACTGGTAGGTAGCTTCATGATTATGAAGGGCGAGGCCAATTTGTTTTAGATTGTTCGAGCAAGACATCCTAGCGGCAGCCTCGCGCACCTTTTGAACCGCAGGAAGCAATAGCCCAATAAGGATGGCAATGATGGCGATAACGACAAGCAACTCGATAAGGGTAAAAGCCTTACGTGATGGAAACCGGAACATAAAAGGCACCTCAATTAATGAGACTGAGTCTCAAAATCATATGATAACTAATTTAGTGCTATTTAGGCCTGTGTCAACCTTTTCCCCAGTTTTTTAACGTTTTCCTTTTTTAATGACCCCTTTTTGCTTTCTTACCTTCTGACTTTCGTTATTTTCCCCTAAAACTACTTTTCGAGCATTTTCTTTCAGGGGTCTTTTGCCATGCCTTCCAAATTCTTCATTACCACCGCCATCGATTATCCCAATAGCAGGCCTCACATTGGTACAGCCTTTGAAAAAATTGGCGCCGATGTTCAAGCTCGTTTTCAGCGTATGCATGGTAGGGAAGTTTTCTTCCTCATGGGTAATGACGAAAATACCATCAAGGTTGCCAGGCGAGCCACCGAGCTTCAGAAGGAAACGAAGTCTTACTGCGATGACATGGCAAATCAGTTTAAGGAGGTCTGGCGCGCGCTCGATATCAGTTTCGATGATTTCATCCAAACCTCCGAACCAAGGCACCATGCTGGTTGCAAGGCTTTCATCCAGAAGGTTTTTGATGCAGGTTACATTTACAAAAGTAGCTATGAAGGCTGGTATTGTGATGGATGCGAGGCTTTCAAAACCGAAAAGGAACTTGATGAAAACAAAGTTTGTCCATCTCACAAGGTGCCTGCGGTAAAAAGAGTGGAACCCTGCTACCACTTTGCGCTTTCAAAATTCCAAAACCAACTCTTGAAATTCTACGAGGATAACCCGGAGTTTATTCAGCCGGAAAGCCGGCGCAATGAAGTGATCTCTCTGGTGCAGGCGGAGTTGAAGGATGTAAATATCACCAGATCGGGCCAAACATGGGGTATTCCGGTGCCATTTGATCCCGAATTCACCATTTATGTCTGGTTTGACGCCCTGCTTAATTACATCACCGCAATCGGCTATGGTTCCGATGAGGAAAGGTTCAATAAGTGGTGGCCGGCAGACCTTCATGTGATCGGGAAGGATATAACCCGGTTTCATTGTGCGCTGTGGCCAGCCATGTGTTTTGCCGCGGGAATAGCTCCACCTAAGAAGGTTTTTGGGCATGGTTTTGTCTATGTGAAAAATGAAGAAACCGGTGATGTGCAAAAGATCAGCAAATCTTTGGGTAATGTGGTAGAACCCATGGATATCATCACCAAGTTTAGCGCAGAGGCTTTTCGTTATTACTTTTTGCGCGAATGCCCGTTTCCGGGTGATGGTGAATTCAGCCTTCAAAGGTTTGTGGACCTCTATAATTCCGATCTTGCGAACAATCTTGGTAACCTGTTTAGCAGGGTGGTGGGCCTTATTGGTAAAAATTATGACGGTATGCTGGAAAATATATCGGATTCCATTCCCATGCTCTTCCCATTGGAATCTTTGAAAGAACTGGTTGGGCAGGTAAAGGATTTGATAGAGCGTTGCCAATATAACCAGGCGCTTCAGAAAATATGGCAGGAAGTTCTGGATGTTGCCAACCAGCATGCGGACAAGAGCGCCCCCTGGACTTTGGTCAAAACCGACAAGGAAAAGGCGAAGGAAGTTTTAATTCAACTGGTGGAAGGTGTGAGAATTACTTCCATTCTGCTAAAGCCATTTTTGCCCAAGTTGGCTGAAAAATTGTACACTAGCTTTGATTTTGAACATAAATGGGCTGAAATACGCTTTGAAGATATCGCCAAAGGCAGGGGATTTTCAAACAAATTGCGTATCCTCGCTGAGTTGGAGGGTGGCAAGGTCAAACCTTTGCTTCCAAGAGTCCAAAAATAGTGGTAGAAATATCAATTCTGGATTTTTTCAAGAATTATCAATCCAGAAGAGAACTTTTTTAATTCCACCTTCGTAGAGAGTACAGGCGGAGTGGTTCAGACAACCCTTCAAAACGAGAAAACAGACGAAGAGCTTTTTGAGCAGTTTCGGTCCGGAAACGGCGAAGGCTTTGAAAAGCTGGTTCATCGTTATGAAGGGGAATTGTTCGGATATTTGAACCGCTACTTGCACAACCGAAACCAAGCCGAGGATGTATTCCAAAATTGTTTTATGCAGGTTTACCAAAAAGCGGGGCTCTTTGAAAAAGGAAAGACTTTTCGCCCCTGGCTTTATTCGATAGCCACCCATCTGGCAATTGATGAGACTCGCAGAAGCAAAAGGCGTACGACACTCAGCCTGGATAAAAGTTCCTCTCAAGATCCCGGGGAAGGGAAAAACAACCTTCTTGAGGGATTGGAATCAAGCGTGAACCGGCCGGACAGACTGGCCATGGAAGAGGAAAAAAAAGAACAGGTTCGCAAAGTGGTGGATTCTTTACCGGAACAGTTCAGGCAGGTGCTGATACTCGCCTATTTTCAGGAGCTAAAATACCAGGAGATTTCCGAGGTGCTTGAAATACCATTGGGCACTGTGAAATCCAGGTTGCATTCCGCAATCGAACGATTTCAGGAAGCGTGGGCAAAATTGCAGGTGGAAAATGAATAAGGATTTTCCAATGGATGATCAACTTTTGCGATACGCTATGAATTTGATGGAATCGGCCGAGGTGGCGCAGGTAGAGGCTCGTCTGGAGAGGGATCCCGAGGCTGTCGTGCAATTGGAAGTGGTGCGCCATGCCTTGGAACCCCTGTCTGCTGACAAGCCTGAACCAGTGCCACCTGTATTTTTAGCTGCGAACACAATTGCCAAAATCAGGAATGAAAAATCCCGCTCTTTTTCCGGCGTTCCAAAACTTGCATTTCAAAATCACTGGGGGCCACATCATCTTGCCATTACCAGGTTTGATTTACTGGTCGCAGCAAGCCTGATGATCCTGGCTGGTGGAATTCTTTTTCCGCTGCTGGGAAGCATGAAAAATCATGCGGAAATCAAACAATGTGCCCAGAATTTAAACCAGTTTCATCAATCCTTTGTCCATTATTCCAACTTGCAACCGGATGGATCTTTCCCCAAGGTTGAGGAAAAGGGGCCCCGAAGTTTTGCGGGTGTTTTTGTTCCTTCACTTAGGCACCATGGTTTGTTGACAGATTCGCATTCCGTGGCGTGTGGCAATGGAAACAAAAGGCTTCCCAGCGAAACAAATCTTGATCAGTTGCATGCCATGTTTCAAAACCAGAATGACCGGCGCGGTTACGATCGACTTGCCAGGGAGGCTGGTGGAGATTACGCCTACAACATCGGTTATCAAGTGGATGGTAAGGTAAAACACCTCACGAGAGAATCGGATCAACACATTCCCTTGCTTGCCGATAAAACCAATGGATTGTCCAGGCAAAATTCCCCCAACCACGGAGGCAACGGCCAGAATGTGCTTCATGTGGGGGGGCATGTGCGTTGGTTGCCTGCCCGCAAGTCGGGAATAACCCAGGACGATATTTTTCTAAACGATGAAGGCCATGTTCAGGCCGGCAGGCATTTGCTCGATCATGTGCTTGGTCCCAGTCATTCCAGGCCTTCAGGCTATCAGGACTGATATCACCTCTTTTCATGGCATGATTTTCATGGCATGAGCCAATTTCTTGTTTAATATGTCTTCTTAAAGTCCATCCATGAAAACATCATGGATGGGGAAGATTTTCTATCAACCCATAGATCAAGATTGCCATGCATAACTTTTTTGCACTAATTGGTGTGCTTGCACATATCAGCGGGTTCTATGCTGAAAACCACCCTGTTCGTCCTGTGGTTAGCGCCTATGAACGGTTTTCAAATCAGGAGGGAGTGGATCAGTCCCAATTGGGCAGGATTTTAATCGGCGAATTAAATTGCACAAGTTGCCATGGAATGAATGGCTTGGAAAAAGGTTGGGTGACATCCAAGCAGGCGCCGGTTTTGGATAAGGTTGGAAGCCGAGTTAAGCCCGAATATCTGCAAAAGTTTCTGCTGGACACTCATGGAACCAAGCCTGGTTCCAGCATGCCATCCATTGGATTGGGTTCTAATTCCGCGCTTAGGGAAGCCAATGCTCTGGCACTTGGTCATTTTCTTGCCATGCAGGGTGCCACCGAAGGCCGAATGTTTGTGGATGCAAAGCAAATTGCCATGGGCAGGAACCTTTTTGCCCAGTCTGGTTGTGTGGCGTGCCATTCCCCCCGTGATTCAAAAGCTGTGGAAAAACAACTACCCGGCTCGGTTCCCATGAGCAACTTGGAAGAAAAATATACGGTGGCCTCCCTTACAGGTTTTTTGGAAAACCCCCACCAGGTTCGGCCTTCTGGAAGAATGCCCACGGTTCTTAAAGATCGCAAGGAAGCTCACGCAGTGGCAAGTTACCTGATGCAAAATGCCAGGGAAGCTCCGCTGGCAAAGGTTTTAAATTATGAATACTTCGAGGGCAAATGGGATAAGCTGCCAGATTTTTCAAAATTGAAGGCAGTGGAAAAGGGAATGGCCTCGGGCTTTGATGTGGAATTGGCAAAAAGGGCCAATGATAGCGCCCTGCGTTTTGAAGGTTGGTTTAAGGCAAATGCCGCAGGAACATACACATTTCACCTTGGAAGCGATGATGGATCAAAACTCTGGATTGATGGCAAGTTAGTGTTGGAAAATGATGGCATTCATCCCCATACAATAGTTTCAAAAAATGTTGAAATCCACAAAGGCGAACACAAGATTGTTGTGGGTGTTTTCAATGGGGGCGGTGAATATTCCCTGTCCGTTGAAATTGAAGGGCGTGGCTTGGCCAGGCAGCCCCTCTCGGGATTGTGTCATCCCGATGAAAAATCCGCAGAGAAGAACGAACCGGGCAAGCAGCCAGAAAACAAGGATGTAGTCAAAAGGTTCACCCCAGACCTGGAGCTTGCAAAAAAGGGTGGCGACCTTTTTATGAATCTAGGTTGTGCGAATTGCCATGATCTGTCCAGCAATGGGAAAAAGATTGCTGCTCAAAAGAAATCCAAGGATCTCATAAAGTTGGATGGTGCAAAAGGTTGCCTTGCGGAAAATTCTCCGGAAGGGATTCCTTTTTACCCTTTGGATGCCGGTCAAAAGGCCGCGATCCGGTCCGCTATAAGTGCTTTGGCTAAAAAGCCAGCCGCTCCTGCACCCGCTGATTTGGTAAATCAATCTTTTTTGTCACTGAATTGCTATTCCTGTCATGTGAGGGATAAGATTGGCGGCAGTGAAGATTCCAGAAATGCGAGCTTTGTCACGACTCAGCCGGAAATGGGTGATGAGGGACGTTTGCCACCCCACTTGACTGGTGTTGGCGGAAAGCTTACGGATGCCTGGTTAAAGCAGGTTTTGGAAGCTGGCACCAAGGTGCGGCCTTACATGCTTGTCCGCATGCCCAAGTTTGGAAATGGGAATGTACAAGACCTGATCAAAAACCTTCCCTTGGCGGACCCACAGGTCGCAGAAGAGGAAATTACCTTTGTGGATCCTCCTTCAAAGGTGAAATCGTCTGGAAGGTTGCTGGTGGGCACCAAGGCTTTGGGATGCGTAAAGTGCCATACCTTTAACAATCAAAAAGCAGAAGGAATTCAGGCGTTGGATTTGACCTCCATGACTTCCCGACTGAAGCATGGGTGGTTCCAGAAATACATGCTGAACCCCCAACCTTTTAGGCCCGGAACAAGAATGCCGGCTCCATGGCCAAATGGTATGACTTTCTTTGATAACATTCTTGAGGGTAGCACCAAAAAACAGATTGAAGGTGTTTACCAGTATCTTTCCAGCGGCACAAAGGCCGCTGCGCCAGAAGGCCTTTCCCGGGAGGCAATCGTCCTTGTAC
>JBEGQX010000210.1:0-12798 GCA_041180805.1 Planctomycetota bacterium | reverse complement strand
GGATCTGGCAAAAGATTATGAAGCCAGGCCGCCAAACCGTAATAGACAATGAGTCCAAAGCATACAAACACCGTAAAAATACCAAGCGCAAGCCTGATGGCTGGCAAAATATTTCGGCGATTCTGCATATGCATGAAAAGCAGGGCAAACGCAGGTGGGTTGCACCCTTCCACAAAACCCACACCTATCGCGCCTATAAGCAGGTAAAAGTATTCCATAAAAACTGAAGCCCTAGAAATGACTACTTATAAAGTTTTTTCTGTTCGATGAAAACTTCCACGGCCCTGGGAACCTGATATCGAATGGTACTTCTTTTCTGCACTCTGCTTCGAAGATCTGTGCTGGAAATATCCACAAAAGGCGAACCTTGAACAACAATTATTTTTGCTTCCACGCCAACTTTTTCTTCAAGGCGTGCTTTTAATTCCAACTGATTAGGCAGGGTGCTTCCTGGGCGGTCTTTAATCACCAGTGTTGCCAGGCGAAGGATTCTTGCCGGGTCATGCCAGGTGGAAAATTCCAGGGCGCTGTCACCACCCATTAGCAGGAAAATTTCGTCGGAAGGGTGCTGGGTGTGAATTTCTTCAAGGGTGTCCGCGGTAAAACTGGGACCGGGGCGGTTGGCTTCCATCAGGTTGATTTTGAAGGACTCGTTCCCTGCGATTGCGAATTGCAACATTTCGGCACGCTGTTCAAAGTCTAGAACTCTGCGGTTGGGTTTATGCGGGGGGGATGGCGCTGGAATAAACCAAACTTCATCCAAGGCAGCGGCTTCCCTGCAGACTTCCGCCAGAGTAAGGTGCCCCAGATGAACCGGGTCAAAGGTGCCGCCAAAAATGCCAATGCGCATGATGCTTTCTCCAGCCTTTTTTCTTTTTTTACTGGCAATTCATGAATAATTCGAGGACTGCCACGAATAATCTCTAGATTCACCCCGATTAAGGCGTTTATACTCTGGCCTACAGGAGTGAATTCTTAAACCACAGGGAGAATTGCCAACATGGAAAACATGGGTACAGGTTTCATTATTGCCATTGGTGTTGCCGTGGTTTTGCTTCTGTTTTTTATTGGCATTTACAATGGGTTGGTTGCCAGGAAGAATCGTTTTAAAAATGCCTACTCACAAATAGATGTTCAACTGAAAAGGCGCTACGACCTGATCCCCAACCTGGTCGAAGCAGTCAAGGGATACATGGGACATGAAAAGCAAACCTTGGAGGCAGTCATTGCTGCCCGAAACTCTGCTTCCAGTGCAGGGGTAAAAGTTGCTGCCGACCCTGGCAACCCGGAAGCCATGAACGCCCTGCGTGCCGCGGAATCATCTTTGGGTGGTTCGCTGGGAAGGTTGTTTGCCCTCGCCGAAGCTTACCCCGACCTAAAAGCCAACCAGAACATGATGCAGCTTCAGGAAGAACTTTCTTCCACCGAAAACAAAGTGGGTTTTGCCCGACAGGCATTCAATGATGCGGTAATGGATTACAATATATACCGTGAGACATTCCCCAATATGGTCGTGGCAGGTTTCACCGGATTTACGGTAGCACAACAATTTGCCCTGGATAATCCCACCGAACGGGAAGCGCCACGGGTTAAATTCTAACCATGAATTTCTTCCAGCATCAGGAAACTGCCAAGAGAAACACGCTCTGGCTATTGGTGATGTTCGCCCTGGGTGTTGCATCCATCATTCTGGTTATTGATATGTTGGTTCTGGTTGGAGTGGGTGTTGCCGAGGGGGAAGGCAACCCCAGAGATTGGAACCAGGTTGTTTTGCACAACCTTCCACTGCTTGGTGGGGTTTCCGCCTTTGTTGGCCTGCTGATAGGTGGAGCCAGCCTTTTTCGACTTGCCGAGCTGGGAAGTGGCGGCGGAGCCAGCGTTGCCGAAATGCTGGGCGGGCGGGTGATTCCTCCCGAAACCATCGACCCAACCGAAAAAAAGATCCTTAATATTGTCGAGGAAATGGCAATCGCATCTGGTGTTCCAGTGCCTAGGGTCTATCTGTTGGAAGAAGAGGGAATCAATGCGTTTGCAGCGGGTTGGAGCCCCGGTGATGCGGTGATTGGAATTACCAGGGGTTGTGTGGAAGCACTGAATCGGGACGAGTTACAAGGGGTGGTAGCCCACGAATTCAGCCACATTTTGCACGGGGACATGCGCCTTAATATAAGGCTGATGGGGCTTTTATTCGGGATATTCTTCCTGAGTGTGATAGGCGAAACACTTCTGCGTTCGATGGCTTATAGTTCCAGCTCGGATAACAAGAAGAATGATGGCAAGGCGGTTGTATTCTTTGTTGGGTTGCTGCTATTTATCCTGGGTTGGCTGGGATATTTCTTCGGAAGATTGATACAAGCTGCCATTTCCCGCCAACGGGAATTTCTGGCGGATTCTTCCGCGGTGCAATTCACAAGAAACCCGCAGGGAATTGGAAATGCGTTAAGGAAAATCGCAGGATGGGATACCGGTTCCAGATTGAAAGCACCTCATGCCGCGGAGGCCAGCCATCTGTTTTTCGGCAATGCCATCTCCGGAATATTCGCATTGTTTGCAACCCACCCGCCACTGCAGGAACGCATTCAAAGGATCGAGGGTGCTTCTTTTGTGGCGCCGGAAACTTCAGCGCCAGCAACCACAACGGAAACAGGCAATCCCATGGCAGCAGGTTTTGCTCCAACAAAAGTTTCCGGGCTTTCTGGTACGGTTCAGTATCCGGCTGCGGCAAGCCAGCAACCTCCGGAAGATCTTACCGCTTTTGCCCGGGAACCTGCAGGAGCATGTGCCTTGCTGCTGGGAATGCTTTTGTCTTCCGATCCGGCTAACAGGAAAAGGCAGTTGAATCAGTTGCTGGGTCGATTGGATCCTTTGATCAATCGCGAGTTATTGAAAGCGGAAGGAAAGATTGCAACGCTGCCCAGGCAGGCTAAAATCCCGCTACTTTCGCTTGCGGTTCCATCCCTTAAGATGTTGTCAAAACAGCAATCGGCCAGTGTTTTGGCATTGTCCCGTGATTTGATCCAGGAAGATGGACAGGTGGATTTCTTTGAATTCTGCGTTTGGCGGATTGCCCGGATGGGTTTGGAGGCACAACGGCCCCCAAGGCCAATCGGCGCGGCGTTTGGGGTTGCGGTGGGTGGTTTGTTTGCTGCTTTTGCGGAACTATCCTCCAATCCCGAGGCTTCCTACTTTGCCGCCATCAAGGCCAGCCAGTTACCCAAGTGCCCGCCAACACTTGCAGGTGCCAGGGTGAATTACCAGCAGTTGGATAAAATCATGGACGCTCTGGCAGGTTGTGACCCGGTATTAAGGGAAAGGATTTTCCAAGGGTTGCTCGCTTGTGCCCAGCAGGATGGAAGAATAACCCTGGCAGAGGCTGACCTTCTACGGGCCACCTGCATGAGTCTGCAAATTCCGCTGCCTCCCCTTTCCTGAGAGGCTTCAGGATGAGGAGAGTTTTTCAAACTCATCCTCGGTGATGATTCGCACGCCCAGTTCCTGTGCTTTGGCAAGCTTGCTGCCGGCCTTTTCGCCGGCCAGCAGGAAATCAGTTTTCTTGGATACACTGCCGGAAGCCTTTGCCCCCAGGTCGCGTATCTTGCGTTCGATTTCCTCGCGGCCGTATTTCAGCAGAGTACCTGTAACAACGATGGTCTTTCCGGCGAACACGGTTGATGCCGGAGCCGCTGCAGTTTCATGATCCATCTTCAGTCCGTACTTGCGGAATGACTCTACCAAGGCCTGGTTTTCCGGGGTATCAAACCAAGCCCGTATGCTGGTGGCTCGCTCAGGGCCGATGCCTTCCACTTTTGCAAGTTCATCTTCGTGGGCTTTTGCCAGGGCATCCATAGAGGCAAACTTTCTTGCCAGCACATCCGCCACTGTTTCACCGACATGGCGAATACCCATTCCCGCAAGCAGCCTTGAAAACCCTCGAGACCGACTCTGTGCGATACCGTCCAGTAAATTTCGGGAAGATTGTTCTCCCATGCGTTCCAGTTCAGTGAGTTGCCCCAATTCCAGTTTGTAGATGTCTGCCAGGTTTCGAACCAGACCGGTATCCACCAGTTGTTCGATGATCTCCTCACCCAGGCCTTCAATATCCATGGCGTTTCGCATGGCAAATGCCCGGAGTTTCCTCTTGAGCTGCGCCACGCACTCGGAACCGGTGCAGCGATAAAACGCACCGGCCTTGTCCTTCTGAACCGGGGCCCCGCATACCGGACATGTCTTGGGAAAGGCAAAGGGCTTTTCTTTTCCGGTGCGCAAGGATGGCTCGGAACGAACCACATAGGGAATGATCTCGCCGGCTTTTTCCACCACGACCATGTCACCCACGCGGATATCCTTCGAATGCAGGAATTCCTCGTTGTGCAGGGAAGCCCTTGCGACAGTGGTGCCCGCCAGTTTTATAGGTTCCAGATGAGCCACCGGGGTTAGCGTTCCAAGTTTGCCCACTTGCAGTTCAATGTCCTTCAGGCGGGTAAGCGCCTGCTCGGCAGCAAACTTGTAAGCAACCACCCACCTGGGAGACTTGCTGGTGATGCCAAGTTTTTCCCTTTGAGCAAGGTCATCCACCTTGATAACCATCCCATCGGTGTCAAAGGGTAAATCATTGCGTTTGTCTTTCCACGATTCACACCAATCGATGACTTCATCGATGGTTTCCAGCCGCTTGTAATGGGGATTTACCGGGAAGCCATAGGATTCAAGCACCCTGAGTGTTTCAGATTGGGATTTTACCTCCAGACCATCCACCGCACCAAGGGCGTAGGCAAACAAACGAAGCTTGCGCTGGGCGCATTGTTTGGGGTCGAGAAGTTTCAGGGATCCTGCTGTTGAATTGCGCGGATTGGCGAAAGCCTCCAGGCCTTCTTTCATGCGGTTTTCGTTCAGGCGGGCAAAATCGGCCCGGGTCATGTAGACTTCTCCACGGGCCTCGAATAGCCGTGGTGCGTTTTTGCAAGTTAACTTCAAAGGTACCCCTGTCACGGTTCGCAAATTGTGGGTTACATCGTCTCCACTATCCCCGTCACCCCGGGTTGCCCCGACAGATAATTTTCCATTCTCGTAGGTTAGTGAGATGGCAACGCCGTCGATTTTCAATTCGACCAAGTATGCGGGTTTCTCGCCTTTCAATGCCTTGACCACTCGCTGGTGAAATTCGCGAACCTCCGCGGGGGAATAAGTGTTGTCGATGGAAAGCATGGGAATTCGATGGCGCACGGTGGTAAACCCATCGATGGCAGCCCCTCCCACGCGCTGGGTGGGGCTGTTGGGGTCTTGCAGTTCAGGGTGAGATTGCTCGATTTCCTGCAGTTCCCTTAGCAGCTTGTCAAATTCCCGGTCGGATATCTCGGGCTTGGCATCCACATAGTAAAGGCGATTGTGTTTCTCTATTTCCTCGCGTAATAATTCTGCGCGCTTGCGAAGGTCAGACATTCCATTCTCCCGGGCTGTGAAACAAGAATGAAAGTATAACCTCTCGCCATGCAACCCGAAAGGATGGCAGATTAGATTTGATGGCAGTGAAGGGACTTTCTGAAATCTGGTGGTAGATTAAGATTCAACTTAAGGCATTAGTTAATGTCATGGTCAAAGGTCTGGTTTTTTGGGGGTAGGTCTTTTGTCAGTTGATGTTCAGGGAAAAGGAATTTACCGAAAGGGGCCTCCGGTCCTTCCTTGCCATCAAAACCGCCAATTCGAATATTGTATTTTCCACCCTTTATTCCCCGACCCTTACCTTTTATGGAAGTGTCAAACTTACCATTCTCAATATTGGCAAATCCTTGGGTTCCCGGAGTTGCCGATGTTGGGTCAGGGTCGAAGAAAATTAATCCTTTGGGAATGGCTTTTCCCTTAAAAGTGATGGTGCCAGAAATATCGTACAACTCTTCACCTTTGCCACAACCGTAGATGAAAAGTGTTGCTAAAAACAGATACCAGGCAGCATGCAGTTTCATGTTCTTTCCAGGTTAGTAGTCGGAAACCACTTCGCCACCGTTACGGCTTGCAATGGCGCGATATGTGTTCATGTTCAAGCTTTGGTTCAGAAATTTAACAGATCCATCGGCAAATGCCGAATTCATTCCACCAGAGTGCATACTTCCAAAAGGTACATCGTTGTAGGGAACTATCAGGTTGGCAGTAAAAATGGAATTGATCGCATTAACAATGTTTCTTGAACTTACCACGAAAGATGGTCTTCCAGCAACAACACCCGCGTATTCATCTCCTCCTCGAACCCAAGTCCGGTAGCGCGTTCCAAACTGAGTGGAAATCCACGACATTTCCGCAATCATAAGGGTGTTGGAAGATCCATCACTGATTTGAGATATTTTGATATTTCCATCCCTTTGAAAAACACCTGAAGTTGCGACTGGAACCCCTTCGTGGAGACTGGTACCAACAGGGTATGCCACACCAGTGGTGGGATTGGTACCCCGAGGGCCATTAATCCCATAGTAATGAGTAACGGCAGCAGGCTTTCCCGTGTTGGCAGGAATAAGATCTGAGGGGCCATTGGTATTGTTCGGGGCCCCAAAGGCTTGCTCGGTCACATCGGTGGAGGGGCAAAGATAATGGGTGATTTTCACAAGGCCGTTGGGATCATTTCTTCCCACTATAGCGTGAGAGTTACTTGCATTGGTCAGGTCGAATTTTCTAAATAAGTTCTCGTTTTCCAGATAGGGTAAAAGAAACACATGCCAGCTTAGGCCGGTTGCTGGGTCTATCGAATTTGGCAGCGAACCACGCACGTTTTCAAAGTTATGGCAGGCAAGGGATATCTGCTTCAATTTATTGGCGCAACTGTTTCTACTGGAAGCTTCGCGTACTTTTTGCACAGCGGGAAGCAAAAGGCCTATCAGGATGGCAATGATGGCTATTACCACTAAAAGTTCAATCAGCGTAAATGCCGGGCGTTTTTTTGAAGTCGCAAGGTTCATCTTAACCCCTATCACACAATAGATTTGAAGTTATAATTGTAATCGTAAATAGGTTGCAAAACCAAGAATCTTTGATGGGTTTTAATAACTTTCATTCATTTCTTTAGATAAGCGTTAAAAAGGTTCAACGACTTTTATTCCAATTGAGCGTATATGTTGGCAGGACTAGAATATAGTAGTTATCTGAAATAGCCTGCCTGGCAGCAAATTTCCTGATTCCAAGGTCTAATATGATCAAGTTATTTCACAAGTTCGCATTATTGGGTTTGTTGGTTACCATGGGTGGCCTTTGCCTGAATGCCGCGGAACCTCTGCAGTTCAACCGGGATATTCGTCCCATACTTTCCGAGCATTGTTTTTCCTGCCATGGTCAGGGAAAGCAGAAAGGTGAATTGCGATTGGATTCCAGAGAGGCAGCCCTAAAGGTGGCTGCAAGTGGTGAACCCGCGATTCAACCCGCCAAGCCGGAGGCAAGCCAGCTTGTGGAGCGAATTTTTTCCCATGAAAAGGGAAAAGTGATGCCTCCGCCCTCCACCAAGAAAACGCTGAGTGTCGCACAAAAAGAAACTTTAAAGGAATGGGTCCGGCAGGGTGCCGGCTATGAAAAGCACTGGGCGTTTGAACCTTTTCAGGTTAAACAACCTGCCAACAAGACTAATAATCCAATCGATGGGTATCTTCTTTCGGGGTTAAAGAAACACCATCTGGGTTTTTCATCCCGGGCTGATAAATCCACCCTTCTAAGGAGGGTTGCCTTCACTCTTACCGGGTTGCCGCCCTCGGTGGAAGAGGTCGATGCATTCCTGAATGATAATTCGCCAAATGCCTACGAGAAAATGGTGGACCGTTACCTGGCGTCTCCGAAGTATGGAGAGGAAATGGCCAGGCATTGGCTGGATGTTGCCCGTTATGCCGACACGCACGGCCTGCATCTCGATAATGAAAGGCAAATGTGGGCCTACCGGGATTGGGTTGTTTCATCGTTTAACAAGAACCAGCCCTATGATCGATTTGTGGTGGAACAGGTCGCAGGCGATTTAATACCCAACGCGACCATTGATCAGTTGATAGCGACAGGTTTCAACCGCTGCAATGTTTCCACTGGCGAGGGTGGTTCCATTGCAGATGAATGGGTCTTTCGAAACGCCGTGGATCGCACCTCCAATTTCATGGAGGCATTCCTGGCGCTTACGGGCAGTTGTGCGGTATGCCATGATCACAAGTTTGATCCGATAAGTGCGAAGGAGTTCTATTCCTTGTATTCGTTCTTTCATTCAGCCGCGGATAATGCCCTGGATGGAAACCAGTTGCTTTTGGCACCCAGCGTAAAGCTTGACCTCCCCGAGATTCGCGGTCAGTTGGCCAAGCTTGAAGAATCCATCCTGAGCCAGCGAAAGCAGATGGTTGAGGTCGCTTCGAAACTTTCTTATGCAGACCCTGCCCTTAAAAAGGAAAAGGCCGAGGAAAAAGTCGCCGAGAACCTCTGGTTTGAGGATGAGTTTCCCAAGGGTAGCCGGGTGTTTGCCAGCCCCGGTAAACCGATCGAGTATGTGGAATCCAAAAAAGGGAAGGTCTTCAGTGGCAACAAATCCATTCGCAGAACTGATGCCGGACTGGCACAGGATGTATGCGAGAACATGCCTGCCGTGACAGTTCAATCCGGCAATGTCCTGTTTGCCTATGTTTACCTTCTTGACGGTCGCACACCCAAGTCGATTATGCTGCAGTATCACACCAAGGGTTGGTTACATCGTGCCGTGTGGGGTGATTACAACATCATTCCATGGGGTGCTGCCAACACCACCGAAAGAGTGAATATGGGGCCATTGCCTGAAACCAATAAATGGGTCCGGCTGGAGGTGCCTGTTGAAAAAATCGGGTTAAAGCCCGGTGATCAGATTAACGGATTTGCCCTTACCCAGCATGGGGGAATTGTGCAGTGGGATCATGTTGGAATTGTTTCCAGAAAAGATCCCTCTACAGATACCACGCTGTCTTTCCAGGCCTGGTGGAAGCAACACTCAGGTCGGGATCATCCGGAAGCTGGCGAGGAAGTCGCCCGTTGGATCAAGGCAGGGCCTTCAAAAATTACAGATGAAGCACAGATTGCAAAAGTGCGCTCCTACTATCTGGCAAACTTCTGTGAAGCGGTCAAACCCCAGATGGAAAAAACCCGCAAGGAACTGGATGATTTGCTGAAAAAGAAAACCGCTCTGGAGCAAAGCGTACCCGGTACCACAATCTTCCGGGAACTGCCAAAGCCCCGGGATAGCTTTGTGATGCTGCGTGGACAGTACAACAAGCCGGGCGAAAAGGTGGAGCCAACCACCCCGGCGGTATTACCACCTTTGAAAAAGGCGGATGCCAGCCAGCGTGCCAACAGGCTGGATCTTGCCAACTGGCTTGTTTCCCCCGAGCATCCTCTGACTTCCCGCGTGGCTGTGAATCGTTTCTGGCAGCAGGTATTTGGCGTGGGTATTGTTCCATCCAGCGGCGATTTTGGAACCCAGGGTGAACTTCCCAGCAACCCGGAACTTCTCGACTGGCTTTCTTCCCACTTCATCCAGGATGGTTGGAATGTTAAAAAACTGATGAAGCTGATGCTTATGACAGAGGCTTTTGCCCAGTCTTCCAAGGTTACGCCCGATCTGGTTCGGCTTGATCCGGAAAATAAATTGCTGGCTCGCGGTCCTCGCACTCGATTGGATGCGGAACAGATTCGCGACAATGCGTTATTCACCAGCGGTCTGATGAACCATGAAATGGGTGGCCGTGGTTCCATGCCTTATCAGCCTTCCAACATTTGGGAACCAGTTGGGTTTGCCGGTTCCAATACCCGCTTTTACAAGCAGGATTCCGGAGCAAACCTTTACCGCCGTAGTCTGTATGTGTTTATCAAGCGCACGGCCCCGGCGCCTTTCATGGCCAATTTTGATTCACCCAATCGTGAGGCCTTCTGCGCTAAACGGGAAAGAAGCAATACACCCCTGCAGGCGCTTCAGTTGATGAACGATGTCCAGCATTTCGAGGCGGCCCGCAAGCTGGGTGAAAGACTTATTACCGAGGCACCCAAGGATGCCTCTGCTCGAATAGACCTTGCATACAAAATTGTTCTATCCCGCCTGCCATCAGCAGAGGAAAAAGTTATTGTCATGGAAGGTCTTCAAAAACACCTGGATCGTTTCCAGAAAGATCCACAGGCCAGTGCCAGTGTGGTAAAGGTGGGCGAATCCAAACCCAAGCAGGGAATCCCTGAACCAGAGTTGGCTGCCTATACCTTGCTGGCCAACACCATCCTCAACCTTGATGAAACCCTGAACAGGAACTAACAACATGCATCCGATCTTTGAAAGAAACCTGCTCCAGACTCGCAGGCAGTTTTTTGCCAGCCAGGGTTTGAACATGGGTGCTCTGGCAATGGGTCTGTTGGGCACTCAGGCGAACAAGGTTGCCGCCGAGCAAGTGCACAAACCACTTGCCGGGTTGCCTCATCATAATCCCAAGGCCAAAGCCATTATTTACATGCACATGAACGGGGCGCCTTCCCAGATTGACCTGTGGGATTACAAGCCCCGATTGAAGGAGTTTTTCAACAAGGATCTTCCACCATCCGTTCAGGGGGGACAGCGGCTAAGTACCATGACCAGCGGGCAGGCGCGTTTTCCGGTTGCACCTTCAAAGTTCAAGTTCACCCAGGAGGGGAAATGCGGCCGTTGGATCAATAGCGAATTGCTGCCGTTTACCTCGCAGGTGGTGGACGAGATTGCCGTTGTGAAATCGGTCTTTACCAATGCCATTAACCACGATCCCGCCTGTACTTTTGTTATGACGGGCAGCGAGGTTCCTGGCAAACCCAGCATAGGTTCCTGGCTAGCCTATGGGTTGGGAAGCGAAAGCAGCAACTTGCCTGCGTTTGTGGTTTTTACCCCCAGATTCCCTGATGGAAGCAATGGTCAGGCGCTTTTCACAAGAATGTGGAGCAGCGGGTTTCTTCCCACCCGATTCAATGGTGTGGCCCTGCGCGGAAGTGGAGACCCGGTTCTTTATATTCGTAATCCAGAGGGCGTAAGCGCCACAGATCGCAGAACCATGCTGGATACCGTTCAAAAGTTGAATCAGCGTGAATACTCCCAGTTGGGGGACCCTGAAATTCAGACCCGCATCTCACAGTATGAGATGGCCTTCCGTATGCAGACCAGCGTGCCCGAACTTACCGACCTGTCGCAAGAAAGTAAACGCACCCTGGAAATGTACGGCCCAGATGTGAATGTCCCGGGCAGTTTTGCCCATAGTGCCATAATGGCGCGCAGACTCGTGGAGCGCGGCGTTCGTGTGGTGCAGATGTTCCATCGCGGGTGGGATCAGCATTCTTCACTGCCAACCCAATTAGGCAACCAGTGCAGGGATACCGACCGTGGAGCGGCGGCATTGGTAATGGACCTGAAGCAGCGTGGACTTCTGGACGAGGTTTTGGTGGTGTGGGGCGGTGAGTTTGGCCGTACCGTTTATTCTCAGGGTACCCTGACCGAGAACAACTACGGGCGTGACCATCACCCCAGGAATTTCTGCATGTGGCTTGCGGGTGGTGGCATCAAGGCTGGTATTTCCCATGGCGAGACGGATGATTTCAGTTACAACATCACCAAGGATCCCGCGCATTTGAATGATTTGAATGCGACCATCCTGCATTGCATGGGCATTGATCACGAGCGCTTTACTTTCAAATTCCAAGGTCTGGATCAACGCCTGACAGGTGTGGAAGAGCAGCATGTTATCCAAGGACTGCTTGCGTAGGCGGATTTAGCCGACCAAATGCTGAATCTTTTGGGCTATGGCATGGCCCAACGCCTGATGGCCTTCCTCGTCGAGGTGAATTCCATCGATGGGGCTAACCCCGGTGTGTAGGGAAGCATCCAGAAAAGCGCATCTGTTGGCCTTCGCGACATTCTCAATGTGCCCTGCGAGTTCCCGGGATTTTTGTGCGGCGCCTTCAAACAGGGCGCTTTTTTCCGGTGCGGGATCCAACACCACCGGGCTAACCAGCAATATTGCGGGGGCCCGGTTGTTCAGGCCTGCGGCGCTTTGCTGGATAATGTTCACCAGCATGGCCACTCCTTCCGAAATATCAAATGCGGAAAGTCCAAAGCGATGCTTGGTATCGTTGGTGCCCAGCATTAATACCACAAGATCAATGGGGGCGTGGGAATCCAGGCAGGGGCGCAGGTAAGGCAGGCCATTCTTGGCAATGCGGGTTGGGTCGTCCATCACCGTTGTTCTGCCGTTCAATCCCTCCTCGATGACATGGAATTTTTCGCCGAGAAGATTTTGCAGAACTCCGGGCCAGCGAACCTGCCTTGGGTAGCGGTTACCGGTGCCGGGAATGTAACCCCAGGTGTTGGAATCGCCATAGCAAAGGATTGTTTTCATGGAATGAATCCGGTGGATTAAAATGTTTTCCTAGTGAGTGGAATCATAACAGCGTGATCAAAGTATAACCAGAACCAAGATCTGGAGTATGTCATGGGTTTAATGAATGCTTTTCTATTTTTAATTGCGGGGCTGGCAGAAACGGATTGGCAATCGAAGTCATTGCGTCACGAAATAGCACCGGTCTTCTCGCGTGAGAAGGAAAGCCTTGTCATTACTGCTAGCAATCTGGATGGCACCCATGGTTGGTGGGAGAGAAGTTTCCCTGTGAAGGGAGGTACCCATGTTGAGTTTGGCGTGGATTTTCAGGCAACAAATATCGCCGAGGTCTCGCGCAGCGTGGTTGCGAAAATCCTCTGGAGGGATGACAAAGGCGCACCCGTTGGCATGGATGAACCGACCCGCATGAGTTACATGCGTGGTAAAA
>JBEGQX010000209.1:0-5691 GCA_041180805.1 Planctomycetota bacterium | reverse complement strand
CATCACCAACTGTAACGCATGTAGAATTCCCCTTAAATTTGGAGAAACCGAGATCGCGAAGGCTATCCAAGAGCTAGTCGCTAAAAACGCAAAGCAGCTGGAAATTAGCGAAGACCTCGCCGTGGTTTTAGTCGCAACTCCAGGCCCTATTGGGTTTTATCTTAACGAACCGTCCATCACAGTGGGCAGTAAACCAAACCTGGCTATGCACACTTTCGAACTGCCCTTAGAGCGCTTCAAACCATGGATTCAGCATGGTGTGCAACTGGAAATTCCAAAGACTTGTCAGCCCGGCCCAAAGGTAATTAGTCCCACTATCAAACATCGAAGTAGAATGCACTGGTGGATTGCTGAACAGGAAGCCAAATCTATAAATCCCAAAGCCTTGGCATTACTGGTTGATGAAAATGGGAATATCACAGAAACTGCGTCCTCAAACATAATTCTTGTTGAAAATCTTGGGAAATCAGCTTCTTCCTGGGTGTTTCATACCCCAAAGAATGGATCTACATTGCCTGGAATTACCCAGCAACTTTTAAAGGAATTCGCCCTTGAACATGGTTTTCAATGGGTGGAAAGGGATATTAACCAAACTGAAATCCGTAATGAATTTGGGGGCATCTTAAGTTGCACCTCATATTGTTTTGCGGAGGTAAATAGCATTGGAAAAACATGTTTAAACCCATCTTCAAAGGTTCTGGATCTAATAGCAATTTGGTGGGAAAGAAGGTTTGGCTTGGACTGGCGCAAGCAGATTTTAAATATTCTGTAGACTTCGTTTGAATCTGCTCTTATTGTACCTTTGTAAAAATTAATTGTGAAAATTGAATGAATGGGAGTAGATTTCCCGTAAGCAGTGTTGTTTGATATTCGACAAGTTTCAACAAACAACTGAAAGTTTTCACACAAGCCAACAAGTGATTGGATTTTGAGTAATTTGGGAATCGGTACTTTTTAAGGAAAGAAGAGTAATGAAGAAGATTGCTTTGCAAAACGCCAAGGGGCCATCCAGGCGTGGGCTATGGATGATGGTGGCCTTCATGGTCATCGGTTTGATGGGAGCCAGTGGAGTTGGTACAGGTGGTACCGGCCATGGTGGAGAGGAATGGCATCCCTTCAGCCTGTTTAGCTCTGATTCCAATTTTACGCTTTTTGAAAAAGCTGCTTTGGTAACCAATCTTCTGGTTGCATTTGCTGGCTTGTTCTATGCCCGTTGGCTCATGACTTACGTGAATGGCGCTGACAATGGCACCTCTGTAATGCAGGAAATCGCCAAGGCCGTCCGTGAAGGGGCATATGCATATCTGCGTCGTCAGTTTACCGTTGTTGGTGTTTTGATTGTAATCATTGCCGGCATTTTGGTTGCCACCAAATGGCCCTGGCACGATCCCAACAATACCACGGAAATCTGGGTTGCAGGTGGCCGTGGCGTGGCGTTCCTGATGGGATCGTTCTTCAGTGCCTTGGTAGGCCTTTTGGGTATGCGAATGGCAACCATTGGAAATCTCAAGGTTGCCGCAGCCGCACGTGAAAGCTTTGGCCGTGCTTTGCAAATTGGATATCGCTCTGGCACTGTCACCGGCATGCTTACTGATGGATTGGGCCTTTTGGGTGGCACAACCATTTTCCTCGTTTATGGCGAAAAAGCATTTGAAGTGCTCCTTGGGTTTGGTTTTGGTGGAACCCTTCTTGCTTTGTTCATGCGCGTTGGTGGCGGAATTTATACCAAGGCTGCGGATGTTGGAGCAGACTTGGTTGGCAAGATTGAAGCTGGTATTCCTGAAGACGATCCCCGTAACGCTGCCACTATCGCTGATAACGTTGGTGACAACGTGGGTGATTGCGCTGGTATGGCGGCCGATATTTTCGAAAGCTATGAAGTTACAATTGTTGCCGCGTTGATCCTCGGCCTTGCAAGCTTTGGCCACATGGGTGTTATCTTCCCGCTTCTTGTACATGCGATTGGTGTTATTGGATCGATCATCTCCACTTCGCAAGTTCGCGCTGAAAGCCAGGAAGGCGTAAAGGCTGCGATGGGTGCTGTCACCAAGGGTTTCTGGCTCGGCGCATTTATCAGCGTGATTGCCATCTGCTCCCTTGGCCTCATCTATCTTCGTCCCACTGGGGAATACATCGTTGGTGAATCCATCAAACGCGGCCTGTATCAGGATGCGGCTTTTGTGGAAAACATCAACAAGGCCACTGGTTCAAACATTGCCATCATGAAACCAGAAGCCCTCGCGAAGGCTTCCGAAGCTGAAAAAACCAAATATTCTGCCGAAGTTGCATCTGCATGGAAGAAAGCAGGCGACAAGCGAGCGCAAATTGCTGATGCCAATATTGTGAAAGCAGCCCAGAAGTTTATGCCTTTACTGGAAGGCTTTGACTGGAGGCCCATAGCTACCTGCCTTATCGGCATTGCTCTTGCCCTTGCTTTGCATTGGTGCACTGATTACTGGACCAGTACCGAGCACGATCCTGTAAAACAACTGGCAAAGTCCTGCCGAACAGGTCACGCCACAAACATCATTCAAGGGTTGGCCCTTGGATATGAAAGTGCTGTATGGGCGGTGATAATTATTTCCGCCGCGCTCCTGGGTTCAGTTCTTGTTTACAGCGGAACCAACCCGATCTTTATTGCATATGGCGTTGCCATGTGCGGCATCGGTATGCTTACCCTGACAGGTAATATTATCAGCATGGATGTGTTTGGCCCCATCGCAGACAATGCCAATGGTATTGGTGAAATGGGTTTCAATCGTGACAAGAACAATCAACCACTTAAACCCGGTGATGCGGATTACATGGATGAGACAACCTACAAGAAGTCTCGCCAGATTCTTGCCGATTTGGATGCTGTGGGTAACACCACCAAGGCCATCACCAAAGGTATTGCAATTGGTTCCGCGGTTCTTGCCGCTGTTTCCCTCTTTGCAAGCTTTATCGCGGTGGTTGCCACAGGAAAGGGTGAAGATGCCATCACCACCCTTAGCGTGGAAGAATTTACTGCAGGCGCAAACAAACTGAACCTTGCGGATCCTTATGTCTTTATCGGCATGCTGATCGGTGGTGCAGTTCCTTTCCTCTTTAGCAGCATGACGATTCGCGCAGTGGGTCGCGCAGCTTACCTGATCGTTCAGGAATGCCGCGCACAGTTCCGCGACAAGGAAATTTGGGCGGGAACCAAACGTCCTGATTATGGTCGTGTGGTGGATATCTGCACGACAACGGCTCAAAGAGAGCTTATTGGCCCTGGTTTGCTGGCGATTTTTGCGCCCGTGATTGTTGGCTTTGCCATGGGACCTTACGCCTTGGGTGGTTATCTGGCAGGTATGATCCTTATCGGCCAGATGATTGCCGTATTCATGGCAAACGCTGGTGGTGCTTGGGATAATGCAAAGAAGACCATCGAAGACCAACCCAAAACTGCCACCTCTGGCAAGGGATCCGAAGCTCACAAGGCTTCGGTTACTGGTGATACCGTCGGTGATCCTTTGAAAGACACCGCTGGTCCCGCCTTGAATCCCCTTATCAAGGTTATGAACATGGTCAGCCTGCTGATTCTCCCTTTGGTTATGGCTTATAACCTTAAGGATGGAACCAGCATCGACCAAAGGTACACCATTGGAATCGCGGTTCTTGGTGTAGGCTTGGTAGCGGTAGGTTGGGCTTGGATGCAATCCAAGACCGAAAGTGCCGAAATGAAGGCGATTGACGAGGAATTTTCCAAGGCTGCCCAGTAACATCGGCAGACTCCAATGATTGAAGTTTGCAAGGCAGGGTATTACAATACCCTGCCTTGCTCTTTGATGGGAACCAAACAATGCTTCACACTCCGATTACTGCCAGCATTTTTTATTCTGTTATTGGAGATCGCACGGTTTATCATGCCATGCCGATTATGGTTTTTGTTCTTTGTTGCCTTGCGATCGCATATCGCTACTACAGTGCTTTTCTGGCAGCAAGAGTCGCGGCCTTCAATGACGCCAACATTACTCCCGCCCATGAGTTCAAGGATGGGCACAACTACCACCCAACCAACCGCTGGGTTCTATTTGGCCATCATTTTGCCGCAATCAGTGGTGCTGGACCACTGATTGGGCCAGTACTTGCAATTCAGTATGGTTATATGCCTGGCCTGCTGTGGTTGGTAATTGGTGTGTGCCTGGCAGGTGCCGTGCAGGACATGCTTGTGCTTGCAGCTTCTGTTCGTCACAAAGGGAAATCCCTTGCCGAAATAGCCCGTGAAGAATTGGGACCCAAGGCTGGCATGATCGCCTCCGCAGCCATTCTTTTCATAGTGATTATCGCCCTTGCCGGACTTGGGTTTGTTGTGGTGAAAGCACTGGGGGGAGAAACAATTCCATTTCCCAAGGGTACAGTCATCGAACTTCCTGCCGACGGCAAGCCATCCATTGATCCTAATAAAAGTAACGAACGGGAAACGATCTATGATTTCCCAGCAGGCTGCACACTTCGTTTCAGCAAAGAAAGCACCCCCTCCAAAAGGGATTCAGGGTTCCAGTTGCAACTTCCAACTTCCGGCAAACTTCCCGCCATGGCCTTGGAGCAACCGGGTAAATCAGTGATTCTTCCCAATGGCGGGGCCCAGTTTGTTCCTGGTAGTTCCTGGGGTGTTTTTACCATTGCCTGCACTATTCCGATTGCACTTTTTGTGGGCTTATACATGTATCGGATTCGAAAGGGCAAAGTTGTCGAGGCATCCATTCTTGGAGCGCTTGCCGTTTTAGTGGCAACCGTGGCAGGCAATTGGATTCCTGGTTCATTTCTTGAACCCTGGTTCTCTCTCACCAAAAATCAGGCGGTATTCTCGCTGTGTGCTTATGGTTTTATCGCTTCTGTTCTGCCTGTATGGATGTTGCTTTGCCCGCGGGATTATCTTTCCAGCTTCCTTAAGGTTGGAACTGTCTTTCTTCTGGTCGCGGGTGTCATTGTCGCCAACCCAGCTTTGGTACATAGACCGGTAGAACCTGTGTTTTCCGCGGGCGGTCCGACTTTTGCGGGCGGGCTTTTTCCCTTTGTGTTCATTTGTGTCATGTGCGGGGCCATTTCCGGTTTTCACGCGCTGGTTTCCTCGGGAACCACCCCAAAAATGATTGATCGAGAATCTGACATTCGTATGATCGGCTACGGCAGCATGCTCATGGAAGGCCTCGTGGGAATTGTTGCCTTGATAGCCGCCGCCAGCTTGGATCCGAAAATCTACTACGAAATCAATGTCGGATTGGAACAAGTAGATAAATGGCAACCCATGGTGGACAAACTGCATGCCGAGCTTGGCTCAGCAGGTAATTTGGAACACCTTACATTAAACACCATTGAAACCCAAGTTGGCGGGGAATCACTTCGCGGGCGCACCGGGGGTGCTGTCACCCTGGCTGTGGGTATGTCACTTATTCTTTCCAAGCCATTAAACCAACTCGGAATCCCATTCGATCACTTGATGAAATACTGGTACCACTTTGCAATCATGTTTGAAGCTTTGTTTATTTTAACCACCATTGATACCGGAACCAGAATCGCAAGATTTCTCCTTCAGGAAATTTTTGGTTATTTTCACCCAGCCTTGGGAAAAACTGACTGGCTCCCGGGGGCTGTGGCCAGCACCCTGCTGGTTACTCTGGGTTGGGGTGGACTGGTGGCCACAGGTTCTATTGGCACCATCTGGCC
>JBEGQX010000208.1:0-17709 GCA_041180805.1 Planctomycetota bacterium | reverse complement strand
GTATCTCGTGGCGATTAATATCAATTTGGTGACAAATGTTTCTCTCGGCGTTAATAATTCGAGATTCTAAGTTACATGTTTTTTCTTCTATTGCCTGCCTGATTAATAAAAGATTTTGGTCAATGCTGTTTATGCCAAGCTTTTCAAGGAGTAATCGTTTGAGTTTCCCCAGCATAGGGTTGCAACCTTATAACACTTTTAGGCAGCGTGACTTTGATTATTCGTTTTTGGCAGAAGGATTTCCTTTTGGGAAAGAAACCATTCAAGTGTGGTTTTGATACCTGATTTTAAACTTGTACGGGGTCGCATGGGCCAAATCTGATCCAATTTTCGAACGCAAAGCACTTTGGATTTTGCCCCGACATATTTGGTTGTGTCGTATTCAATTTTACCAGGGTTAAAATCTACTGATTCGCATATTAGATTCGCAAATTCACGGATGGAATATTCTTCCCCGGCGCCAATATTTACAATGTCGTTCTCTCTTTGGTTGGAAAGTTGAATAGCAGTTTTGACGAAGTCGTCCAGATAGACCAGTTCGCGCTTTTGGTAGCCATCTCCCCATAGTACTACCGGTTCGCCGTAGAGTTTTCCCCGTAGTATCTTGCGCATAAGGTCAAAGATGAAATGCATTTGCCTGCCGTCCGTGTGGTAACCGGGTCCATACAGAGTGCTTGGAACCAGGCACATGTATTTTAAGCCAAATTGTTTTGCAAGTGATTGCAATCCGACAAATAACATTCGCTTGGTCATGGCATAGGTGAATAAGCTTTCAATAGGCTGACCTTCCAGATAATTGTTTTCTTGAAGTTCGAGATCAGGGGCATATGCGCAACTTGTTCCCATTACAATCAGTTTTGCATGCGATTGTTTGGATTGCCACCAATCAAGTACATGGGTGTTTATTTTTTGATTGTTAAGCCATTGTTCCCCGGGGTGTCGCAAACAAAAATCACCAGCCTGGGTCCAAGCTGCCAAATGATAAATATGGTCAAATCGAATTTTGTTAAGGGGAAATAAGGAGTCTTGCCGGGTAAGATTGGCATCCTTGGAACTTAGAGCAATCACTTGATGGCCCTGATTTCGAAGTTCCATGGTTAATGCGCTACCGAGAAAGCCGCTTCCACCAGTTACAAGAATGTTCATGGTTAAGCAGCCTCAGTTTCAACTGGGAAGTAGAATTCAACACCTTTGCTGATCAAGTCTTTATTATTGGCTAGGATTTCCTTTTTGAAATTCCATGCCAGAACATAATAAACATCGGGTGGAGTTTGTAATTCATGTTCCATCACCACAGGCAGGTGCATCCCCGGGGAGACTAATCCTTTCCGCAAAGTGTTTTTTTCAACCAGACAATCCAGATGGTTTTTGCCAACTCCAAAATAGTTTAGCAGGGTGTTTCCTTTGACTGGCGCACCCATTCCAAAAATCCTTTTCCCTTCCTTTTTCTTTTTGCTGAGATAATCAAGATCCCTCTTTTTCATTTCTTCCACCCTGCGGGCAAAATCATAATAGGTGGATATTTCATTGCTTTTATTGATTTCCTCAAATTTTAAAGCATCCAGATAGCGTTGGGATTTTTGTTTTTTGTCCTTATGAGTCACATAACCAATCATGGATCCGCCGTGAATTGGAGCCAAATGGCAGTCCACCATTTCCAAACCGTGCCGGTTCAAAAGTATTTCGATGTTTTTCAAATTGTAATAAAGCAAATGTTCATGGTAAATCTGATCGAAGGCAAGGTTTTCAACAATGCGTTTCATGTAAAGAAATTGGACGATAAATGTTCCGTCTTCCTCCAGGGATTCTTTGATTCCTTTGGTTACTGAATGAAGTTCCTCCAGGTGGAAAAACACCCCCGCAGCATTAATCACATCAAATTTTCGTCCAATGGTTTTTGCCGTTTCCAGATTAAAGAATGCATTTAATGTGGGTACGCCCGAATCCTGCGCAATCTTGGCGGTTGTCTTGGAAGATTCGACCCCCAGTACTTCGTAACCTAGATCTTGGAAATGCTTTAGCTGGGTCCCATCATTCGAGCCGATATCCAGCACGGATTTTTTTCGGTTCTTTGCTGGAATAATTTTGTCGATTTCTTCTGCTACATTCCTGAAATGGTTGCTCAAGGATTTTGTGACACCAGAAAGGTAGGTATGATCGCCGAACATGATTTCTTTTTTTACGGTGTAATCAAGCTGCGTTGTGGAGCAACCGTGGCAATAGACAAGCCTTAGGGGATAAGTTGGTTCTTTTCCTACCTCTTCTGGTTTGAGGAAATGATTGCACCAGGGTTGGTTTCCAAGATCTAAAACATGTTCAAGATTGGTTCCGTCACAAACGCGGCAAATCATGGAGGTTCCTTCCTCTATTAATTCCATATCCCCTAAACTACCTTTTAAGGTCCAGATTGCGCAATAGACATTTTAAGCGCTTAAGGAAATTGTTTTCGGATTGGAGTCACTTTGTTGGTTTGCCAATTCGGAAATTGTTTTTCCGATCGCCAGGGATGCGGTAGCTGCAGGTGAAGGGGCATTTAATACATGAACCATGCGTTCTTTTTGAACGATATGGAAATCGTCGACAAGTTTGCCATCATAAGCCATTGCCTGAGCCCTAACCCCGGCGCCTGCTGGATAAATGTCTTTCATTTGCAATTCCGGCATTAGCCTTTGTAACGCTTTAAGGAAGGCTTTTTTGCTTAGCGAGCGATAAAATTCTCCAATCCCTGTTTTCCAAAATTTTGCCGACATACGCCAAAAACCGGGTGATAAAGCCAGGCCAATCATATCCCGGATTGAAAAGTCCCACATTTTGTAACCTTCTCTTCGAAAGGCTAATACAGCATTTGGGCCAGCCTCCACCCCACCATGCACCATTCGAGTGAGATGAACACCAAGGAAAGGAAGTCTCGGATCTGGTACAGGATAAATTAAATTTCGAACCAAATAGTGCTTGTCTTTATGTAGTTCGTAATATTCACCTCGAAATGGGACAATTTGTACTCCCGGTTCCACGCCACAAGCTTTGGCAATGCGGTCGGAATGTAATCCACCACAATTAATTAGATGGTTGGCTTGAATTGTACCTTTGGTTGTTTCAATTACGAGCCCACCACTCTCCGTTTTACAAGAAAGAAATTTGCATCCGAGTTGAACTTCCCCACCAGACTCGGCAATTAGGCGTTGATAAACCTTGCTGACATCCTTGTAATTTACAATTCCGGTCTGGGGAACAAAAAGTCCTTTAATTCCGGCAACATGAGGTTCATGCTCCCTTAATTCTTCCTGGCATAAAGTACGAATTCCCGTAAGACCGTTTGCGATTCCACGGCGTAACAGTTCCTCCATGCGTGGAATTTCGTCGTTATCCGTGGCAACTACAATTTTGCCGCACCGTTCATGGGCAATTCCATGATCAGCACAGAATTGGTACATGGCTTCCCGACCCTCGGCGCAATTTTTAGCCTTCGCAGATCCGGGTTTGTAATAAAGTCCAGAATGGATAACGCCAGAATTATGACCAGTTTGATGCCGGGCCACATCTGGCTCTGTTTCAATGACAATAACTTTGCCTTGATTGGTTTTTGCAAGATGCATGGCCGTTGCAAGGCCAACAATACCCCCACCAACTATCAAATAATTTGCTTTATTCATAAATATGTTCCTTGCCAGGATCAGGCTAACCCCAAAAAATTATCCATGCGCTGGGCGTATATTTCAAAAGAATGCTCATTTTTAAAATGTTCCAGTGCCTTTGAACCCAAATTTTTTCGTTTATCTTCAGAATGAAGTAGGTCAATAACTGCTTGTGAAAATTCTTCGGGCTGATCCTTTAAATTAATGGTTAGGAATGGCTGGTTTTCTAATTTCATGCCTCTTGCGCCTTTGGGGGTTGTCACAATAGCTTTGCCAAAAGCCATTGCCTCCAAAGTTTTGATGCTTAAACCAGATCCATCAAGTATTGGGATGACAACCACTTTGGTGGAATCATAGAGCGATTGAATAGGGCCTTTGTAAAATCCAATTTTCTCAACTCGAGGATCTTCGACAGGCCAATAATCACAGACTTTTCCTGCAACCGTTAATTTAAAACCCATCGGTCTGATAAATGGTAAGAATACATTCTTGTAAAAGAAGTCCAAGCCATCAATGTTAGGGCGATGATTGCTGCCAATAAACAGGATATCAATGCTTGAGCTATTACTTAAAGATAAATCTTTAACAGGTAAATTCCAAGCTGGGGGAATAAATGCATAGCTGCATTTGCTGTTTTGTGGGGAATTATTCATTTCCTCGTTGTTAATGAAAATGATTTTTTCAAATAATTCGTATAGTTCAAACTCGATCAACTTCATGGTTGCTTCGTCAATGGGATTTTTGGTCGATCCGGGATTGCTGATTGCAAGGGCCTCCCACAAATGATCGACAGTTTCCAAGACTTTCAACTTTGTATTTTTTGCAGCCAGGGAAATCGGTGCAGTAAATGCATAGTTCGAAAAAAGAATATCGTATGGTGTCCTTAATAAAGTTTTTAACGGTTCCGAATTTGCAAGATAATTTGATGCGAATAAAAGCTCGCCAAATTTAAAAGCAATTGGTGGAAAATCTAAGAGGTGAATGGAATTGCAAAAACTATACTGAGCTTTGAATTGATCTAGGTATTTTGTTTTTTGCGGGTTTTGAAATAGGATGCAATCAACTTGGAAACCCTTTTTACGAAAATACTCCAAATGGTTGGTGGCAATAATATCCGCCCCGGAGCTCACAGGGAAAAATGGACCGAAAGGGTAGATGTAAAGAATTCGCATGTTTAATTTGCCCGATGCGCGGAATTAGATTCTTTAACTGCCTCTAAAATTAAGTTTTTTGGATCTTGTTTCCTAAGCCATTCATCTTTTGCTGATTTAGCTTTTTCAAAAAAGGCTGAGTAATTATCAATAAGCTGACAAGTTTTGTTTAGAAAATCATCCAAACCATTGAATGAAAGCCCCGTTTCTAAGGGTTGTTGACTGGATAACCATGTATTATCTGGAACGATGGTAGGCATGCCTGCAGCAATTGCCTCGGTAAGTGTTCCTGAGCTTCTTGACCTGTATGTTTCTTTTTCGTAAGGGCACAAGTTAATGTGGCCTTTAGCTATTAATTCGTAATAATCGCCAGGAGATAATGGGCCTTCAAGGCCATGAAAAGTAATCCATTCTTTAGGGTATGCTTGAAGTATTTTTAAAGCGTTAATACATTTGATTTCAGAATGCTTAAGGTGAACAGAAGCTTGTATTTCCAGTTTTACTCTTCCTGTTTTTAAATAATTGTCTGCTAAAAAATCCATCAGATAGGGAAGCCAATGGAATCCCTTTTCCTCTCGGGGATCTCCTAAATAAATTAAATGAAGTTTTTCGTTTTCTTTGGGAAGCTTTATTCGATGGTTTTCCAGGAAGGTCTGTCTGAATGGAATTGGGAGCACTTTGAAAGGCATTCCACTAAATTTGACGTAATCATCTACGAGTTCCCTGGTGTCCGTGAAAAGTTTAACGTTACTTTTTAATCCATTTTTTAGTGTTTCCTCAAAATAGTAGCGGTGGTGTTTTACGTATGCGTGTTCCTGCCCATCGGGTAATGGAACTAAGGGGAATTCCAAGGCGTGCCGGAACTCTAATCCAAAAGAAGGCAAGGTTGGAACTTCATTGCAAAGTTCGTTGATAGCAAATAATTCACGGCCATGAGCGGTTGGCAGAATCACATAATCTTTTTGTTGTGCATTTGTAATGGCAAGAATCTTGGAAAGATCCGCCTTGAAAATGGAGGAATAATAATTTTCGGTGGTCATGTCTAATGTTTGATTGATAGTAAGATTGTTCTTTTTCCACAATCTTTTGATTTTGGACACTACTTTTTTTGCAATTCTGATTATGAATGGAGGTGTGATTTCTTTAAGTATTTTTTTTGTTGCTTTCTTGAATACTGCCGAAGTTCCTTGTTCTTTGTGGATCTGCTTAATTCTTTTGAATGTTTTTTTTAAAACCGAATTTTGAAATACATCGGTGGATATTAAATGAGGGGGAATAAAAAATCTTGACGCAATGTAATCGTCAAAAGTAGCCATGCCAAATTTCAGGTTTTCGATATTTGAATTACGATATTTTGCCAGATTAATTTGAATTTCGTCTGTTTCAAAGGGTTTTGCAGGACCTGCCATCCAATGATCAGTTCTGAAAACTGGATAGAATTCCAGCCATTCAGGGGTTAATCCGGTTTCGCAAGTGGAATGTGCGCACAGGATGGGATGCCAGCCCAAATCCTTGGCTGCTTGGGCTATAGAAACTGCAGTTTCGAAATAATGTCCGCGCAAATCCTTCATCCCGTTGTTGATGATGTAGAATTTGCGGGGCTTATGTTTGTCTACTTCATCAGACATTTGCATAAATCCGGTTTCGAAGGATGGTGTATCCTTTCATGAGTTCCTTGATTCCCTCGTTGATTCCATACTTTGGTTTGAACCCAGTTTTTTCAATCTTCTCGTTGGAAACGATGTAATCCCGTTTGTCCGGATCTTCACCAATCGGGGCTTCCAGGAAGACAAAACCAGGAATGTGTTTTTTGATTTCGGTGCAAAGTTCCAACTTGGAAAGATTCGCATCTGACAAACCCACGTTGTAGGCGTTGCCCTGCATTTTTTCGAAATTTGAAATGCCATGCAGGAATGCCCTGGAGACATCGCGAATATGGATATAGTTTCTTTTGGCATGGCCTTCAAAAATTACCACAGCCCTGTCGTTAATGGCGCGATACACAAAATCATTTACCAGCAGATCAATGCGCATTCTGGGGGATAGGCCAAATACGGTTGCCAGACGGAAAGTAATACAATTTCCCGAATCCAGAACTGCTCGTTCCGCTTCTACTTTGGTTCGGCCATAAAGGCTTATGGGTGATAAAGGGCTTTCCTCAGTGCAGAAACTACCCTTTTCACCTATTCCATATCCACTATTAGTGTTTGGAAGAATGATTCTTTGAGACTTGGAACGCAATGAAAGGATTAGCTTTATGGCATCCAAGTTAATAGACGAGGCCGCTGTTGTATCCAGATTGCAGGCGGGCGCCCCAACAATTGCCGCCAATGGAATAATGTAATCGGTGTCCTTCATCAGTTTGGACATCAGATTTTTATCCCTGCAATCACCCCTGACGATGGCAAAATTGGGGTTTATACAGGAATCCATTAGTGTGGGTTGGTTGAAAAGGAAGTTATCCAGAATGGTAACCGAATGCCCTTCTCCAAGAAGCAATGGAGTGAGAACTGAACCAATATAGCCTGCGCCACCCGTGATCAAAATTTTAGCCGACATTAACTATCTCCTTCAAATTTCGTTAGGCACTTAGTTGCTTGGGAAAGCTGTTACTTTCAAGAATGAATTTCACCGCTTCCGCCAGGTTTTTTTTCAGAGTGGTCGGCTTGGGCGTTTCCAAGGCAAACTGTTTGCCATGCCCTGTTTCCACCAGAATAGTACGGCACCCAACACTTAAACCCGCCTGAATATCGGATATGTTGTCGCCAATAAGCCATGAATTTGTCAATGTTAGATTGAGAAGTTGGGCAGCTTGGATCAACATTCCCGGTTCAGGTTTTCTACAGGTGCATCGCACAGCATATTTGGGAATATTGCCATCCGGGTGATGGGGGCAGTAAAAAATTTCATCCCAATGGGCATTTTTTTCAGCCAGCAATTCTTTCAGGCGTGAGTGAACTTTTGGAATGGCAGATTCCTCAAAAAAGCCACGGGCAACTCCAGCCTGGTTTGATACAACTACAACGGGAATATGAAGCCGGTTTAAAAGCGAAATAGCCTCTGCGGAACCAGGAATGAGCCGAATTTGGTCAGGATGCGAGAGGTAATTGACTTCCTCGATGATGACCCCGTCCCTGTCCAGAAAGATTGCCGGTCTCTTTTTCATGAATGCGTCTTTCGATGATGTCGCATACGCCGTGCCAGGCGGCAATGTGAACTTCCTGGATGCGTGGTGTTTCCTGGGTTGGCGCCCGGAAAGACAAATCAGACATACCTGCGAGAGGTTCACCTGGAAAACCAGTAAATGCAACGGTTAGTGCCCCTATGGCTTTGGCTTCCTTGATTGCTTCCAGCACATTTCCAGATTTGCCACTGGTACTGATGCCAACCAAGGCATCTTTGGGAGTGACCATTGCTTTCACCTGACGCGAAAAGACCTGTGAAAAGTCGTAATCATTTCCAATGGCAGTAAGTATGCTGGTGTTTACCGTCAAGGCTTGGGCCGGGAGTGCCCTTCTTTCCCTTAAGAACCTGCCTACAAATTCCGCAGCCACATGTTGCGCATCCGCGGCGCTGCCACCATTTCCACAAAGGTAAATGGTCCCACCATTTTCAAGAATATCACCAAGTTTGGTGGCAATTTGAACAAGGCCATCCGCCTGTTTTTCCATGACAGTACGGTATACTTCCATGGAATTTTTGAGGGAAACCTTAAGCAGCTCGATATCGGTCATTTTTCCACCTCTTATAAAGCTCGCAGAATCCTAGGAAGTCTTCGGGTGTGCCAATGTCGTAGAAAGGTTTTTCGCTAAGAGTGCAGGCTATTTTGTTTCCGTTTCGTATTGCGGTCGGAAAAGTATCCCTTTCCAGCGAAACAACCTTGCCGGCCTCAATTTCTTCGATGAACGATTTTTCAAGAAGGTAGGCACCTGCATTTAACCATGCAGGGCCTTTGGACTCGGAGTTTTTCTCGCGAAAGCCAGCAAGATATTTGCTTTGATCATCCAGAATAACTGTGCCAAACCGTGAAGAATCTTCAAGTCGCGCAAGAGTGCAGGTAGCTTTGGCACCAGAATTTAGCGCATCCAAATGAATGTTCAGTAGTTCGTTGTGGTCAAAGTCCAGGTAGGTGTCACCATTTAGAACCATGGCCCTTTCCGGGATGAATTTCAGGGCATTTCTGATGGCTCCACCGGTGCCAAGCAGGGATTCGCGTTCTTCAGAATAATCAATTTGGATTCCCAGATTGGATCCATTTCCAAATTTATCCAGCACCTGTTCCGAACGATATCCAACACATAGCACAAAGTGCCTGGCACCCTGGTCCCTAAGCATTTCCATTTGAATCTGCAAAAAAGGTTTGTCGCCGATGGGTGCAAGTGCTTTGGGTCTGTCAGAAACCACGGACCTTAATCTGGTGCCAAGTCCGCCTGCAAGAATTAGAACGGGTATTTCAGAAAGGAGCTTTTTCATGCTGCCTCCCTGATTTTTGAATGGATATTTACCACTTCTTTTTGGTTGCTGGCATGTACCACATGAGAGCCAGGGGCATTGGTTCGGAAATCCACTTCTTGGTAGCGTGACAGTTTGGAGGCTACTTTGGAGCGCTTTTCTGGAGGAACAAAAAAGAGCATGAATCCCCCGCCACCCGCACCTAAAAGTTTTCCGCCAATGGCTCCGGCGCCAATTCCCTCATCATAAAGTTGATCCACGGTGTTATTGCTGATGGAATCATCCAGTGTTTTTTTAAGCATCCAGGATTTGTGCAAGGTTTCCCCAAAACGGGAAATTGGCTCATTGCCGGCAAGTTGATTGTAGCCTTCGTCAACTAATGTTCTCATTGCTGCGAGGCGCTTAAGGTTGAACTCCACTTTTTTAACCTGCTTGGATGCCAGTTCTTCGGCACGGCGCTTGATGCCTGTGAAAAATACCATCAGATGATTTTCAAATTCTTCGAGCCTGGATGCTGAAAACGGAACACGTTGAACAGCGAAATTCCCCATTTTTTTAAATTCAACAAGGTTAAATCCACCCACTGCGGCAAAGGTTTGGTCCTGTACACCCACCGACTCACCCAGAACGTTTCTTTCCAAATCAATGGCGTGATAGGCCAATTCCAGGGGAGAGGTAAATCTTTTTTGGTAAGCGTAAATAGTATTAAGCAAGCCCACGGTAAACGAGGATGAAGACCCAAGCCCTGTTCCCGCCGGTAATTCTGCAGAGTGATTGATTTCCACATCTTTTTCCAAACCGGCCCAGCGCATGCATTCCCTGAATGGAGCATGTTCGATGGAATTCAAATCGCTTACACACTCTACTTTTCTGTAGGCAATTCGAATCGAGTAATCGAAAAGTTTACTGTAAAAACGCGAGATGGCGAAGTAAGCGCATTTGTCCACCGCGGTTCCCAGAACAGCTCCGCCGTATTTTTCAAAATATTCCGGGTAATCGGTTCCCCCACCGAGGAAACTGATTCGAAGTGGAGTCTGGGTGATAAGCATGGGGCCAATCCTTCGGCACGGCAAATTCAAAAACGCATTGTCTCCAATCCCTGAAACAAAGCGCACTAATTAAAAATACTTTAAAAGCGATCGTTTGGGCAATAGCAGCAAATAAATTTGCCCTGCTTTACCAAGACTATCTATCTGCACAATTCGGTTAATCAGGTGAATGTGCCATCATTATTCCAATTCAGAATGGCATCGTAATGCCCCATCCTTTTTCTGGTTTGAAATTCCTTCACATTGATTATTGGAAATAGATCGGCAAAAGCCCTGTAAGTAATGCCCAAGGGGGAATCTATTACCAAGTCTAAAAGATATTCTTTTTTGGCTTCCAACAAAGGATAAATAAGATTCGTTAATGGTTTTTCCAACATTAATTTGCCAGAAATACAAATTGCTGCCTTTGGCTTGCTGGCAACCTTTTGTACGGCTTTAAAAGATTCCATGGCATTCCAAGCAAGTAACGCAGTTTTCTGCCAGGAAAATTCATTTGCGAAAGCTTTTCGTTCCTTCTGGCCATGGTGCCGTGGCAATGCCAACAATTCATGGACAGATTTTGCAATGTCTTTTGGGTCCCCAGGATTGAATAGGGCGGCTCCCACTCCGGCAAATTCTGGTAATGATGAAACATTCGACAAAGCGATTGGGGCCCCAATTTGCTGGGCCTCCAGCACCGGCAGCCCCAAGCCTTCATAATAAGAGGGAAAAAGAAATACCCGGCAATTCTCATAAAGAAAACGCAATTCCTGGTCATTCATCCTTGGAAGTAATCTCAAGCGATCAACTACGCCACATTCCCTGGCAATAGCTTCAAGAACCGATTTTTCTTTGGAATGAGGGTTGCAAACCAAGACTAACAGCAAATCTCTATTGTATTGGTGCACAAGATAACCCAGAGCCCTGATGGCTCCATCAAGGTTTTTTCTGGGTTCCGGGCCACCCAGATGAAAGAGGAATTCCTTATTAAGTTGAAGTGTTTCTTTTAAATGAAAAGTGACTTCTGAAGAGTCGTTTTTAAAGGAAAAAAAAGGATCTGTTGCACCTGAGATAGTTTTTATTCTGCTTTTAGCCTCCGGAAACAACCTAACCAGGTCATTCGTGGAAGTTTTAGATATGGAAAGAAGCAGGTCAAAGGAAAGCAATTGTCGCAAGCGGCCTGCATAGCCTGTGAAATAAAAAGGTTCCTTCAAATAAACGGGGTGAAACAGTAGTGGTATCAAGTCATAGTGGATTGCGGCGATCCTAACCTTTGGTGAGATAAATCTGGGGACCAGAAGGTCATAATCCATTGGGTTGGGCACCAGAATCCAATCCGGATTAAAGTTGCTAAGCCAATCGCCATACAGAAATTCCACTTTTTCCTGTTCACTGCGGTCGAGATGGTTTTTGCGGTAAGGAAATGAAGGAAAAAGCAGGGTGGAAATGCCGTTGGGAATGTTCCGGGGTATCTCCAAATCGGTATGCAGAATCAGTTCAATTTTTGCATTTTTACCAAGAGCCAACAATCCATCGATGAGATTGGATGAGTAACGGCCGATACCACGGCCTTTTACATGGTTTGCTTGCAAGGCTTGTCCATCAATTAGAAGGTGCATACTTTTTGCCTTCTAATCAGCAAGGTTCTTCCAGGAAAATTGACGATTTACAAGTTCCGGATGTTGGATTTTGGTGTTCGTTTCAAGAAACTCCAGGCGAAATTCAAGGTCCATGATTTTCGAGTTTTGCTGGTCGATGAGATGTTCCAAGGGGGCAACTCGTTCTTCCAACATGGTTTCAAACCTATGTTTGAGAAAAAACCATGGGAAAAGTAAAAATCGCTTTAGCTTTCCAACATTGGTTGGGGAGCGTAAAGCGACTTTTTCAATTTCGGGACTTTTTTCGCCGGCAAGTCTTTGTCTGGAAAGGCTTAGCCCGTGTTTCATTCTTTGGGCCAGTTCTTCCAAGCCTGGAGCTTCTTCAAACCCTGGCTTCTGTGACATCATAAATGCCTTCCGTTAGGCGGCGTTTTTCTGATTGATGCCAGCGGTCAGGACCTTCAAATCTGAATCCACCATCATTTTGACCAACTGCGGGAAGGAAACCTCGGGTTTCCAACCCAAACATTTCTCAGCCTTGGTTGGGTCTCCAAGTAGCAAATCCACCTCTGCGGGGCGATAAAACTTGGGATCAATAACCACATGCTTTTTCCAGTCGAGTCCAACATGGCCGAAGGCAATTTCCACGAATTCCCTTACGGTATGTGTTTCGCCGGTGCCAACCACGTAATCATCTGCCTTGTCTTGTTGAAGCATCAGCCACATGGCGCGGACATAATCGCCCGCAAAACCCCAATCCCTGCGGGCATCAAGGTTTCCAAGGCGAAGTTCTTTTTCCATGCCAAGCTTGATCTTGGCCACACCATCCGTGATTTTGCGAGTGACGAATTCAAGGCCCCTGCGTGGGGATTCATGGTTGAAAAGAATTCCTGAGCAGGCAAACAGGTTGTAACTTTCCCGATAGTTCACGGTGATGTAATGGCCATACACTTTGGCGACGCCATAGGGTGAACGCGGATAAAAGGGAGTGGTTTCTTTCTGGGGGGTTTCAAGAACTTTGCCATACATTTCGCTGCTGGAGGCCTGATAGAATCTGGCTTTGGGGCAGGACTGACGAAGTGCTTCAAGAAGCCGTGTAACACCCACGGCGGTAAACTCCGCGGTAAGAACGGGCTGCTGCCAGGAAGTTGGTACAAACGACATGGCTGCCAGGTTGTAAACTTCATCTGGCTGGACATCAGCAAGAACCTTGGCAAGTGAAGATTGATCCAAAAGGTCCGCCTGATAGATTTCAATCTTTGAGCGGATGTGCTCGATTCTTTGCAGAGTTTCGGTGCTGGCTCTGCGCACTATGCCGGTAACGCGATAACCCTTGGTAAGAAGAAGTTCTGCCAAATAGCTGCCATCTTGACCGTTAATGCCGGTAATTAACGCTGTTTTTTTACTTCCTGGTGTCATTCTCGATCTTCCTTGATCTGATGTAAATGAATTTGAAACAAGTCTAATCAAATTGTGAAAATTTGGTCAAGTGGGTTTGCTGGGTAATTAGTCGAGGTGAAAAGGACTGTTATGAACTTCCTCGTGGCGAATTTCATCCACTGGCTCTTTTTTGCCCCAACCCTTGTAAAGTTTGTTCGGGCAATTGAACACAAGGCCCTGGCCTGTTCCCACATTTTTATAAGCGTGCACAACACCCGGAGGCACAATAAGCAGCATGGGTTTATCAACCCCAACAACCTGAACATCCTTGACCCCATGGGTTTTGGAGTTTTTACGGGAATCCCAGAGGTAAACCTTGAAATTCGAGGGGCCTATAAAACAAAAACAGTCTGCCTGCTCATGATGTTCGTGCGGACCGCGTGCGACCCCCGGTTCCGTCATGGAAATATAGGCCATGGTGGGGTGAAATTCCTTGTCCAGTTCGTCATGGCGGAAAAGTTCACAAAGCCAACCGCGTTGGTCTTTATAAATCGAAAGGCTTTTCCAGATGACCCCTTCAATGTGTCCGTTTTTGAATTCCATGATTCTAAATCCTTCCAATGGTTATTTAGTTGGGTAAAGTTCCTAGGAGTATTCTTTGTGTGCCCACTGGTTGCCAGGAAACCTGCTTCAAGCTTGCTGGAAACAAGAAGGTATCGCCTGGTTTGATATGTATTTGGTGAGATTCCGAGGTTAGAGTGCCTTCCCCTTCAAGAACCATACCCACCTGCATTTGTCCTTCATTTGAAAGCACCTGGGTTGTCTTGGAATTTAAAATATCCAGATGAAAATAAGGTGTTTTTACTAATGTGCAACGTGCCTCGTTGGGATTGTTTTTGACTGGATGAACAGGTCCCGAGGTCCAGTCAATGCAAGCCATGGACTCCTCGAGGTGCAGTTGACGGCTTTTGCCTTGGCTATCTTTACGATTCCAATCAAACAACCTGAAAGTTGCATCACTGGTTTGCTGAATTTCAGCTATCAAGACCCCTCCACCAACCGCATGAACCGTGCCAGCGGGAAGGTAAACACAATCACCTTTCCTGGGGGTGAATTGATGCAATAATTCTCCTACGGTACCCGCAATGGAGGCATCCCGAACCTGCTGGGGAGTTACTCCAGGCAAAAGGCCGGCAAATATTTTGGCAGTTGGCTTGGCATCCAGAATTAGCCAGGCCTCGTTTTTGGGGCCTTCGCCAGGCCATAGCGTTTTTACCTTGTGCTCATCCGGATGAACTTGAACCGAAAGCCAATCGTGCGCATCCAAGTATTTCACAAGCCAGGGAAAACTGGAGTGGCTGGAATTTTTTCCAAGAAGTTCCTTGGAGTTTTCCCGCATTAATTCCCGCAGGGTTTTTCCATGAAGTGGGCCTTCGGAAACCACGCTAAGGTGGCTGGGATGATCGCTTATTTCCCAGGATTCCCCGTAGTTTTCTGAACTTGATAGATGGCGTTTCAGGTGGGTTTCAAGGGTTCTTCCGCCCCAAACCATTGGCCGGTGAAATGGCTGGAAACGAATTGGGGAATAGAAGGCGCTGAGATTCGTCATTAGGCTGCTGCTGTCTCTGGTTTTACAGAATTCATGTATGCGCCGATCACATCCTGAGTTTTTCCAAACATGCGAACCGAACCATGATCCATCCAGATTGCCCTGTCGCAAAGAGTTTGAATTGAGCCCAAATCATGGCTGACCATTACCATTAAATGCGCCCGCGCCATCATTTCCTTCATGCGGTTGCGTGCTTTTTCCTGAAAAGCCAGGTCGCCCGCAGCAAGGACTTCATCAACAAGTAGAATTTCAGGATCAATCGAGGTGGCTATGGAAAAAGCCAGTCTTACCAGCATACCAGCAGAATAGTAGCGAACAGGCATTTTTAAGAAATCACCTAACTCGGTGAAATCGGCGATGGCCTGGCGTTTCTTGGATATGGTTTTGGGGGTTTCACCCTGAAGATAACTTCGGAAAGATATATTTTCCCAACCGCTTGCCTCGGGTTCAAACCCAAGTGCGATTTCAAAAAGTGAAGAAACCCTTCCCTCAATAATCCTTTTGCCACGGGTGGGCTGGTATACACCAGCAAGGGTTTTCAGCATGGTGCTTTTGCCAGCACCGTTATGACCGATAATGCCGAGTCTTTCCCCTTGTTCCACGCAGAAGGAGACATTTTTCAGGGCATGGACTTCCATGTTTGGTCGGGTTTTGTTGGTGAATATCTTCCCAAGCAAAAACTCCTTCAGGGTGATCACATTGCATGATCTTACCTTGAATGTCAGGTCCACATGATCCAGTTCTAATCGTGCCATTCCATTGATCCCGATAAATTAAAGATGGAAGATGATTCGCTTTTCCCAAGAACGAAGCAGGGAATAAGCCAGGGTGTAGGTAAGGGCGGTGATTGCCAGAGCCACACCAAAAGTTTCGAGTGAAGGCGTTTTCAAATAGATCAACGGATCCCGGACCAGTTCCAAAAATGGTGATATCGGGTTCAGTTTAAGTAAATAACCGACTCTTCTTCCTTCCAGCACCGAAGGAGGATACATGACAGGGGTCAGGTAAAAAAGAATCTGAAGGCCAATCTCGGATATATGTTTGGTATCACGAAATATCACGGTGAACAGCCCAAAGATCATCGATAACGACCAAGCCAAAATGAAAATCATCAAAATCGTGGGAATTAGTGTCAGAATGGGCAGAATTCCGGGGAATCCCAAAAACCATAGGCTAAGCGCCACCACAAGTAACATTCCAACCGTAAAGTGGAAACCTGAACCCAATACAGTTCGAAGAGGATAGATTGCCATGGGTGTTGGGTGCTGGCGGATATAGGCTTCGGCTGCAAAGAAACTGTTGCAACCCATTGTTATGCTGTGGGTTAGGAAATTCCAAACTGTCATTCCTGAAAGCAGAAAAGGACCAAAAAAGCGGTAATCTTGCTGGAAAATTCCCCCAAACACCACGCAAAGGATGGTGGTCATGGCTATGGGGTGTAAAAGCGACCAACCCATACCCAAAACCGAACCCCTGTAGCGTTGTTTCAAGTCATTTTGAACCAGGGAAAACCAGAAGTAACGGTAATCCCATATTGAACTTAGGTACGATAACATGAACTCTTCAAATTCCTTTCCCAGGCAATCGGAATCCATTCCCAACGTGGGTGTTACCAATACTTTAAAAAAAAATCAATTCATCCTTTGGAGGTGTCAGAGCCGTTAAAGGAATCCTGATATTCCAGTTTTTTGGTTGCGGTAGAATAGCCAGAAGAATCGAAAAGACACGGATGTCGCAATATTCCAATTTTAAGGTGGTTGCAAAAGAGTGGGAAAAGCGAATAATTTGCAGCGCAAGCTATTTATCTTTTAGAATTTAGTGTTTGATAGGGTAGGCGGATTTTCTGCCAGCCTTGTTTGGAATTTCGAAAAGGTCAGGGGCTGTTCCATGAAGAGAACTAAGCTGGTTGCTGGTGCGCTGGGTGTGCTAGGTCTGGGTGCGATCATAGCAACGACCGCCAAGGTTCTTGGTGAAGCTGGCAAGGGCAAAGGCAGTCAGGATCTGCGTAGCACGGGCTTGCTGCAAAATCCTCAGCAAGACAGGCAGTTCGAGGCCAAGTACTCGGAATGTCGTTTTACGGGCCTGCCTTTGGTTTCTTACAAGACCCAAAACGGCGACTCATTTTTTGCATTGCAGGTACAGCCAAAGCTGGAAGCAGTTCAAAAATCGCCCCGAGACATTCTGCTTTTGATAGATACTTCCGCCAGTCAGGCAGTTGCTCCGATCGAAACATCCAGAAAAATCGCCTCCATGCTGGTGGATAACCTTGGTGCGGAAGATCGCCTTTCCATCTGGACTGTCAGCAACGATAGCAAGGATATTTCCAGGGGTTTCAAATCCAAAAAAGACCTTCATGATTCCCTTGCGATGCTTCAAAAGGAATATGCATCGGGTGGAACAAACCTGAAAAAAGGTCTTCAGGATTCTCTTCAGAGTTTTGAAGCAATTGATGGAAGGAAAAAAGTCTTATTGTTCCTGGGCGATGGCATGAGCGTCGCTGGGCCAATTGATGGCACCGACCGTGCATCCCTTTGCGAAGAGATGGTTCGGAAGGAAGTGGTCTTTTACCCAATGCCAATTGGCCCAAGGTTGGATCCAACGAATTTGCACGGGCTTGCCTCGGGAACAGGTGGATTGTGCCTCAGGTTGTTGCCAGGCGATTGGTTGAACGATTTCTTCAAGAGGCTGCAGACGGCAATGGATGTGCCGGTCATGTATCCTTCCAGTATTTCCCTGCCCAGGGAAGTGACCGAATTTTACCCCGCCAAATTGCCTCCACTTCGTTCGGATGTACCAACCTTGGTAGTTGGAAAGACTCAGGGCAAGCCAGTTTTTGAATACAAAGTGCATGGCAAA
>JBEGQX010000207.1:0-13972 GCA_041180805.1 Planctomycetota bacterium | reverse complement strand
CCGAAAATCAGGACAAATGGCTTAACGGCCCCCTGTCTGAACTTGATGAGAGTAAAATTCGAATCTCCTCGGGGATGTTGGAACAAATCCACGAAGCCACTCGAAAATCTTACTGCGATTGGGATATGTACGCCAAATTACGCAGGGATGGTTTCAATATGCTGCTTCCAGACTTGCAGACAATGCGGCATATTTCTCGAGCCCTTGCCGTTGATTGCCGGCTGCAACTAAAAAAGGGAAACATCGAAAAAGCCTTGGAAGATGCCAAAGCAGGCTTGACACTTTCTCATCATTTGGGAACTGGCCCAACCCTGATTCAAGGTTTGGTAGCGATTGCTTCTGGTTCCATCATGCTGCCCCGGCTGGATGAAATCATCCAGCAGGAAAAATCCCCCAACCTGTATTGGGCATTGACTTCCATGCCTAGACCTCTGGTTGATTTTCGGAACTGTGTGGGCGGTGAAGGCATCATGATGGATCATCTTTTTCCCGGTTTCAGAGAGATGCTTTATTCCGGAAAAATCAGAGCATTGTCAAATGATGAACTGGAAAAAATGTTGAAGTTAACCATGGATTTAATGCAGAGTAATGGCAACCCGGCTCCGGATTCCAAAAAACCTTTACTGAAACCCTTTGCTGACACAGTGCTTCAGACTGCCATGCTGGCAAATCTTGTTGAGGCAAAAAAACTACTTTTTGATCATGGTTTCAATGAAGAAACCCTGAAAAATATTCCGCCTCTTCAAGTCGTTCTGATGGGTGAAGTTCTTTATTATGACAAAGTTTGCCAAAACATGGTGAAGTGGAATTACATTCCCTACCATGAATCGCGTGCAGAAATTGCCAAGGCAGAGGCATCCGTGGATAAACCAAAACCATCCATTTCATCGCCATTGCCATTCAAATCTTTTTCTGCCCTTGTGGTTCCTGCTTACAAAAATGTCATGCAAGCCAGTCCAAGGTTTGAGCGCAGGATAGCCATGCTAAGAACCGTGGAGGCAATACGCCTTCAGGCTGCCAGAGATAAGCATTGGCCGGAATCGATGGAAAAAATCACCCTGGTACCGGTGCCACAGGATCCTTTTACTGGCAAACCTTTTCAATGGAAAAAAGATGGCAACAAAATTATCCTCACTGGCCCAACCCCCGAAAACGAGGCTCCCACACAACAAAACACCCTGATCTATGAACTGGAACTCTTGAATTAAAACCCAACCATAAGAACTATTTGGGCGAATGGATGCCGATCATGTTTCCCTCGGTATCCACAACATGAGTGATAAAACCAAATGGAAAGATGGAGTACTTGGGTTTTTCAATGTGGCCACCTGCCGCTTCGACCCTGCCAGCTTCCGTGGCGCAATCTTCCGAACTGAAGTAAACCATGGTCCCCTTGAAACCTGACTGGCAGCCTTCCTTTTTCACCAGTGCACCGCTTGCACCCATCTTGCCGTACTCCATGGGAAAGCTCCAGATTTCTATCCCGGCAAGATCCAGCTTTTGAAATTTGATCTGAAATACAGCTTCATAAAAGGCCCTGGCGCGCTCCATGTTCTGCACATAAATTTCAAACCAACCCACAGGGTTGCTTAACAACATTTTCTATCTCCCGGGAATACCTGAGTTTAAGTGAGTATTAGCCGCAAAATCTTATCCGGACTTATTCTGTAAGATGTTATGTGTAAAAGATAAAATAAAACCAGACTATGCAAGGAGAAATAATTTTGAGCCAGCACGAAACCCGCCAGCAAATCTGGGTCATGCGTCATGCTGAAACGGCGTGGAGCCTGAGTGGGCAGCATACAGGAAGAAGCGATATTCCGTTAACCTCGAAGGGAGAAAAAGCCGCCAGTGAACTTAAACCCTGGCTTACAGGCATCCAATTTTCAACGGTTCTCTCAAGTCCACTTAGCAGGGCAATGACAACCGCCAAACTTGCAGGGTTGGAAGGTCAGGTTCAACCTGAACCACTATTGCTGGAGTGGGATTATGGATCATACGAGGGCTTGAAAACTGATGAAATCCAAAAGCTGAAACCCAATTGGGATATTTGGCGTGATGGATGCCCTAAGGGGGAAACCCTGGAACAGGTGCATGAGCGTGCCAAGCTTCTTTTGGAAAAATGCTCCCAACTGGAAGGGCACATAGCCTTATTCTCCCACGGTCATTTCTCCAGGTTCATAATCGCCACCTGGTTGGGTCTTCCAGCCATTCAGGGTAAAAACTTTGCCCTAAGGGCTGGTAGCGTTACCGTCCTGGGCTGGGAACATGCCAACAAAGTGATATGGAATTGTGGTAATTTGCCGGCGGGGCCAGGTGTGGGAAAATAGAAAGGCTTCCATCGAACTGATTCTCTTTGCAAGCAGCCGATCTTTATTGTGCAATAGAAACTGGGTTCACTTGGTGGTTTTGATAGAAGTTCAGGAATTCCAAGATGGCTTTGCAGATCTTTTTAGTGGCACTGGGATGCGCGGTGGGTGGTGTGGGCCGCTTTTTACTGGGTAAGGGCGTTAATTCACAACCCTGGGCGGATGGTTTTCCATGGTCTACGCTGATTATTAACATTATTGGTTCTTTTCTCTTGGGAATATTTGCCGAGTTATACATCGAACGCCAGACTTCTCCCATTCGCCAAGAACTTTACCTTCTTCTGGGAACAGGTTTTTGCGGAGGGTTTACCACTTTTTCCACGTTTAGCCTGGAATGGTTTAACCTTTTGAAAGCAGGACATACCACTAGTGCTATGGCTTATATTTTGACTAGCGCGATACTCTGCCTGTTCGGAACCTGGCTTGGTATTCTTGGAACCAAGACCTTCTCACCACATCCTTAGAATGGTGGAAAGCCGCTGATGCAACAACTGATGCGCTTGCTCATCCTTGGATCTTTGCTTTTGGGCTTGGCAATACCAACCCTGGGGCAGCAGGAAAAATCCACGAAGGCTTCCAAGGCCGGTCAAAAGTTGGATTCCATTCCCGGATATAAAAAGTTCAACATCGAAGGCTTCACCCTTCTGGTTCACCAAGATGTGCTTAACCAGGCAAATTCCAGCGATTTTGAACGCAAACCCATGGAAGTTCTGGAATTGGAACTGAAAATGATCAGTTCTTTCTTTGCCAATAAGCCACTCAACGAGCTAAGGAAAATTCCCATTTGGGTTGAATGGGATGATCGCGAAGCCATGGGTAATGGCAGAACGGGAACAGCACTGGCGGTTTATTATGGGGGCCATCAAAGTTCCATGCTTCGTTCGGGTCTTAACCCCCTCAAAGCGAACTCGGTAGTCATATTACGCATGGTTTCCCTTACCAGGGAACATCAACCCAAAACTGATTCCAGGCGTTGTGTACTTTTGCATGAAATGGCCCATGCCGTCCATCACCAGTTGTTTACCTATGACAATCCATCCATCAAGCAGGCTTTCAAACAGGCCATGGAACGCAAACTGTACGACCGAAGCAGTTACGCCGCCACCAATGATGCAGAATATTTTGCCGAGCTTACCTGTGCCTATTTCAATCGGATTGATTATTTTCCCCACGACCGTGAAGACCTGAAAAAGCACGACAAATTAGGCTATAGCCTTATGGAAAACATCTGGGGAAAGGCGAGCAAGCAGGTTGCGAACAAGAAAAGCACCAAAACATCTCCCATTCCATCTTCCTCTGAATTCAACTTGGATATGAGTGTCCAGGAAATTGAACTTGGCAACCAGATTGCAGGAAAAAAGTTGCAGAAAGCTAATCTGCAGGGAAAGGTGGTCATTGCCATTTTGCATCGACCGGGCAGAGATGAATATCTTGGTGCACTATCACGTGTGGAAACTTGGTGGAAAGAACTTGAGGATTTTGGGCTTGTTGCACTGGTAAATGGTTTGCCCGGTTCAGAAGAGGCAGCTTTGGCCAAAGATTGGCAAAAACGCCTTCTCAGTTTGCCTCTTTTCAACAATAGCGAATTCAATTTCAAGATGACTGAAAAGTTTTTCCTGCCTCATGCGCTCGTATACGATACCAACGGCAAATGTGTGTTTCGGGGTGAAGCCTCTGGTACTGAAAAAATTGTTCGCTGGCTTCTTGGCAATCATCTTGCTGGCCGCTGGGAAGAACCAGATACCTCTTCCAATATTCAGTCCCTGTTGGATTTGTTGGAACAGGGCACACCGCCAATACAGGTGATTAACAAAGCCATTCCCTACACCAGCAACCCTTCCAAACAAGTTTCCGAACAGGCAAAAAAACTGATAACCATGTTGACTGAAAAAGCACAACTACGATTGGATGACGCAATTGGCAGAATGAATTCAGAACCTGTGGTTGCATTTATTGAATTGGAAAAGCTTTCCACAACCTACAAGGGGACAAGTATTGCCACAAAAGCATCTACCCAGGTTGGGAAGCTTGCCCAAAACAAGGATGTAGCTAGGGAAAAATCGGCCCGCACAAGGCTGGAAATCGTTCGAAAAATAGACTCATCACTCAATGGAAAAGAAGATGCCTTTGATCCGTTTCAGCCTTCTTTTCAGCAGGCCAACCGAGTAGTACTGGCCCAGCTTCAAGATGCGATCCGGCAAATGGAAAAGCAATTTCCCGGCACCATCGCCACGCAGGAAGCTGCCGCCATCTTACGCCGCTGGATACCCAATAACTAATCCACAAGAATTCGAAGCATTCGGCGCAGTGGTTCCGCCGCTCCCCAAAGAAGTTGGTCACCCACGGTGAATGCGCCCAGAAATTCCGGCCCCATGGCAAGCTTGTGCAGTCTGCCCACTGGAACCTGAAGTGTTCCCGTTACCGCGGCGGGGGTCAGCTCTTTTTCTGATATTTCCCTATCATTAGGAACAACCTTCACCCACGAATTTCCACCCGCAATAAGGCTGGTGATTTCATCCATGGGAACATCTTTTTTAAGCTTTATGGTCAAGCCCTGAGAATGGCAGCGCATGGCGCTTATGCGGACGCAAATTCCATCAATCGGGATCGAACCTGACGAACGAAAAGCGGGAAGCCCAAGGATTTTGTTGCATTCCGCCCCGCCCTTCCATTCCTCCTTGGATTGGCCATGCTCCCAGGCGACGTCAATCCATGGAATAAGACTACCCGCCAGGGGAACACCACGGAAGTTTTTCGTGGGGAAATCCGCGCTTCGAAGTGCACCCGCCACTTTTCTATCAATATCCAGAATGGCGGAAGCGGGGTCCAACAGTTCCCGTTTTACAATGTCGTGCAGGAAGCCCATCTGCCCAATCAACTCGCGCATATTTTGTGCGCCCGCACCAGATGCCGCCTGATATGTCATGGCGCTCACCCACTCCACCAACCCGGCGCGAAACAGACCTGCCATACCCATCAGCATCAGTGAAACCGTGCAGTTACCACCGATCCAGTTTTTCTTTCCCCTGGAAAGTGCGGCATCAATCACAGGCCGATTAACAGGGTCCAGAATAATAACCGCGTCGTCCGCCATACGCAGCGTGGAAGCCGCATCAATCCAATGGCCATTCCAACCCGCGCCACGCAATTTGGGAAACACCTCCTTGGTGTAATCACCACCCTGGCACGAGATAATGATGTCCAGCGATTTAAGGGATTCCAAGTCGGTGGCGTTTTTCAAGGATGGCGCTTTCTTCCCACCAAGAATCGGGGAATCCCCACCAGCCGCAGAGGTGGAAAAGTAGATAGGTTCAATCTTTTCGAAGTCTTTTTCCTCAACCATGCGTTGCATCAAGACCGAACCAACCATGCCACGCCAGCCAACCAACCCTACGCTCTTCATGTTTACACCCGGATAATAGGTCTTCCATGCCGCTGGAATGCGAGCAGGGACAATCTTTATTGTGCGTTTTGAAATGGATCAGGCAAGGATTTCCCGAATGACCTTGCCATGGTCAATGTCCAGGCGCTTTCTGCCGGGGATTTCAAGCCTGCGGGAATCCAGCCCCATCTGATGTAGAATCGTGGCATGGATATCTGTCACATAATGGCGGTTTTCCACGGCATGAAACCCAAGTTCATCCGTGGTGCCATGAACAAAGCCACCTTTGGTGCCACCACCCGCAAGAACCACCGAAAAACCATAAATGTGATGGTCACGGCCATCGGAACCTTGCGTTCCGGGGGTACGCCCGAATTCCGATGCCACCACGACAAGAGTCTGATCCAGCAATCCACGCCGGCGCAGGTCCTTGATCAAAGCGGCAATAGGCTGATCCACTTTCAGGCAATTGGAACTATGGTTGTTCCTAAGCCCGCCATGAGCATCCCATACGCCTGCACCACCTGCACCATGCTGGATCTGCACAAAACGCACACCCCGCTCGACTAATCTGCGGGAGGCCAGCATCTGCATTCCGAAATCCCTGCAATGTGGCTTGTCCAATCCATACAGGCTCTTGGTTTCCTCGGTTTCGGAGGCGAAATTCATAACATCTGGCAGCGACTTCTGCATGCGGAAGGCAAGCTCGTAACTCTTAATCCTTGCCATCAAAGCCGGGTCCGAAGGATATTCAACCGCCTTGATGGAATCAAGCCTTGAGACGAGATCGAACCCAAGCTTTTGTTCGGAAGGGTTCAGTGGCCTTTCCGGTTTGCCATAATCCAGCGGGTTGGATGGATCTATCCTGACGGGAACAGCATCGTGCATGGGGCCAAGATAATGACCATCCTTGATATTCCAATAAACCCGGTTCCCCATGGAAATAAACTGGGGCAGGTTGTCGTTCAGGGATCCAAGCCCATAGTGCACCCATGCACCAAGAGTGGGGAATTCACCATCCAGCATGTGCCTGCCAGAATGAAACTGGGTTTGGGCGCCATGATTGTCATCCGTGGTGTACATGGAACGAACCACGGAAAGCTGATCCGCACAGGAAGCCATGTGGGGCAGCCAGTCCGAGATTTCCATGCCACACTGACCATGCTTTTTGAAACCCACCTGTGTGGGGTATATCTTGTTACGCTGCTGGCCATTGGCATCATTCACCACGGTAACCCTGGCGAGTTTCAGTTTCTCGGGGTCCTGCACCTCCTTGAATGGAGTCTCGTTGATGCTTTTCCCGGCATACTTGTCCAGCATGGGCTTGCGGTCAAAAGTCTCCAGGTGACTTACACCACCATTCAGAAAAATCCAGATGACACTTTTCGCCCTGGCGGGAAAATGGTTATTGCCATTGGGTGGATTCCAACCGCCTTCCGATGCGCGTAAAATGCCATCCCGATGCAGCATCGCGCCAAAAGCCATTCCCGTAAAACCCATGCCAAGGTCGGAAAGGAAAGCCCTGCGATTGTGCTGCGCAAATTGGTTCATGATCATCGCACCGTGATAAAATCGTTGTGATTCAAGATCGAGTGAATTAGTAACAGCCTGTCGCGCCCTTTCTCCGGGGATGCCTTTCGCCAGGCATCCATGGCTTCCGAGCAGGCTGCCCTTTCTTCCATGGTTGGCTGGGTACCAAGCACCAATTCAAACACCCTATCCAAAAATTTATCCTGGTCTGCCAGGGATGGTTCTTTGGTCAACCTTTGATGGATCCCTGTCGCCCTGTCCAGCGTGAATCCACTATTGGCCAGGGTGAGTGCCTGCTGGGGAAGGATGCTTTCCTCCCTGCGATAACACTCGAGAACATTTGCATCATCAAACTGGGAAAGAAACCGGTCGTGATCATTGTGAGACTGGAAGAAATAAATCGCCCTGCGAGTAGAGAGGGTTTGCTGGGCCGAAGGTATGCTGGGGCCACCAAAAGTGAAATCCAACTGCCCGGAAAGCACAAGCTGGGAATCGCGCACAGCCTGAGATTCCAGCCTGCGGGGGTTCATTCTCCAAAGGTATTTGTTTTCAGGGTCCTTGGATGCGTTCGCTTCCGCTCCACGGTTCGAGGAACTCATCTGATAAGCCTTGGAAGTAACCATAATTCTGTGCAGATGTTTCATGCTCCAGCCATGTTCCATGAAATCAACAGCCAGCCAATCCAAAAGTTCCGGGTGGGTTGGAAGCGATCCTTTGCGGCCAAAATCAAAGATGGTTGCCACCAGGGGCTTACCAAAGTGCCTGGCCCACATGTGATTGACCGCCACCCTTGCTGTAAGGGGGTTTTCACGGGAAGTCATCCATCCGGCAAGCGCCGTCCTTCTACCGGTGCTTGTTGTGGGGAAGGGTTTATTGCGAGAGGTTTCATTCTCCAGGTTGGATTCCAGAGTTTTCAAGGAACCCTTTAGTGGGGTGAACACATCTCCGGGGCTTTCGCTGGCTTTTTTCGCGGCATCGAAAGCCTTCTGGGAAGCTTCCACCTTCTTTTTGGCAGCATCCTCCTTGCCCTTGGCGGCGCCCGCCAATTCGAGTTTGCCTTGCATCAGGTCGGCTTCAGCCTTCAACATTACGGAAAGCTTTTCAAGCATGGCGGCCTTTTGGGATGCTTCCTTGAACGCCTGACTGGCAGGTTCCAACACTTTCAAACGGGTTGCGTTCCAGCGTGGCTCCAGCGCCTTTTCCTCGGCTTGGGCTACCTCCAGATTTTTCTCCAGGTATTGCAGTTTTTCTGGAGGTGTTTTGGAAGTTTCTTTTTTGCCTTCCTCCAGAGCCTTGGTCGCCAGGGATATCTTTTCCCGCGCTTGCTTTTGGGCATTCTCCAACACCAGTTTCTTCAACTGGGGTGAATGCGCTTCCGGAGGAAGCTTGACCTCGGTTAGCTTCAATGGCCCAGAGGATAAAAATGCAGGCAAAGCCGGGGGTATGCTGGCATCCTTTTTGGGGTTCTTCTCATCGCCACGCACCAAAAACCAGGTGGGCGCTTCCAAGTTGCAATCGAACACCCTGGGAATCGCATTCTTTTCAAAATCCGCTTCCCCAGCCACCATGTCTCCACGCACTTGATAGGGCTCAAAAAATGCTCTCAGATTGTAGTATTCCGTTTGGGCAATGGGATCGTACTTATGGTCGTGGCAGCGCACACAATTAATGGTAATACCCATGAAACCCTTGAATGTATGCTCGAGCGTTTCTTCCATCCAGGAATTACGATTAAACTTGAAATACTGGCGTGCCAGATAACCAGTCGCACGAAGCTTGCTTTCATCGGCAGGGTAAAGTTCATCCGCTGCAAGCATCTGGCGGATCATTTCATCGTATGCGACATCCTTGTCCAGGGATTCCATGATCCAATCACGCCAGTGCCAGATATGTTTTTGGCTGTTTCGTAGTTCCGCGCCTAATCCCCACCAATCGGAATAGCGCCATACATCCATCCAATGCCTGGCCCAGCGCTCTGAATATTGTTTGGAAGCAAGAAGCCGATCCACAACTTTGGAGTAAGCCTCAGGCGAGGTATCCTCTAGAAATTGCTTGTAATCATCTTCCAAGGGTGGCAACCCGGTTAGGTCCAGAAATACCCGTCGCAAAAGGGTACGCTTGTCCGCCGGGGATTGTGGCTTCAGTGCATTCTGCTCCCACCCCAGGTTCAGAAAATAATCAATGGGATTGGCAGTACCTTTAATTTGCTTCTTGAGTGGAGACTTGAAAGCCCAGTGATCCCGAGGGTCCGATTCAGGAATATCCCTTGAAGGAGCAGGGGCCCCGGCCCGAATCCACTTTTCAATCGCCAGAATTTGTAATGCCTCCACCGGTTCACCATCCGGAGGCATCTTTTCGGTTTCTTCATGGCTGCGAATCCGCACAAGAAGTTCACTTTGTTCCGGTTTTTGAAGTTGGATTACAGGCCCGTGCTTTCCACCCTTGAGCATGGAAGCCACAGTATCCAGCCGGAGATTGCCATTTTGCTTAAGAGCGCCGTGGCATGCCAGGCAGCGCGCCTGGAAAAGAGGCTTTACAACCTTTTCATATTCGGAAGAAGGTTCCGCACCCAGCACCCACATATAGGCAAACAGTATTTGCAGCATTACTTTTAGGCCATTCATTGCACAGAGGCAGGACTAACAAGTAAATATTACCCTAAAAATGGCTATTTCACCAGCAATACCAGACAAAATTGGAACTGAAGTTGATCAAATGTCCACGAATTGTTTAGAACTTAGACTGTTCTTACAGCATTTCCCCGAAAATGCTACATGCATAACAAGTTGAAGGAAACGGCTCTGATGTTGATATCTTCCGCATGCACCAAGAAACAATTACTTTCCCCTGATTTCGCAAAATGGTCGGCGGAATTAAACTGTCAGCCCGGAAGACTGCACCGCAAGGATTGGGAATGGTGCTACATCGCACAGGCTTTGCATGAACGGGGTATGCTTCAGCCAGGTAAAAAAGGCTTGGGTTTTGCCGTGGGTAAGGAACCTCTGATCTCCCTGTTCGCCAAGTATGGCTGCGATATCCTGGCAACGGATATGGATGAGGAAGGCGCAAAGAAAGCGGGTTGGGCTTCCACGGGCCAGCATGCTGCCAACATTGATGCCTTGGTTCAGGAAAATATCTGTCCGCTGGAACATTTCAAAAAGCATGTAAACTTCAAGGTTGTGGACATGAACAAAATGCCCAGCGACCTGGGAAAATACGACTTTATCTGGTCTTCCTGTTCCATTGAGCATCTTGGCACACTTAGAGCCGGAATCCAGTTCATGATTAATATGACCAAGTTTCTCAAAAAGGGCGGAGTTGCTGTTCATACAACCGAATTCAATGTCGCTTCCAATGATGGAACCGTGGATAACAACCCAATCGTTATTTTCCGCAAAAAGGATTTCGAATTCCTAAAGGAACTTGTGGAAGGTTGTGGCCACAAGATGGAAAGCCTGGATTTCTTCACCGGGAATGAACCCGAAGATCTTTATGTGGATCAACCCCCCTACGACAAATTACCCCACCTGAAACTACAGCTTGGGCCATACGCATCCACCTCGTTAGGAACAATCATCACCGCTGGCGATGAACAATCCGGTTGGCAGCATTTCAAAACAACCCTGAAGAATTATTTCCACAACTATCGCTAGGTTGGTTGCGAGAGCTCACCCAAAAAACTGCCGCCCTCGGTCATTATCCGACTTGAGGGCCTGTTTTTTATGCCTTTTCTCCACCCATGGGGGTAGTCTATATTGTGGAGAACCATCATGAATTATCGAAAAATCATCGATTTGCTGTTGGAAGATGAATCACCCCTGGTTCGATCATCCGCAGCGGTGATCATGGGTGCTATGGAATCACCGGATACAGCATCCGGCAAGGCTCTCATGCAAGCCATGAAAGACAGCGAGAGTGAAGTTCGTCTGCAGGCAATCATCGGTTTGGGAAAGATACGCTATGAAGGTGCCTTGGATGCGCTTCTGGAAAAGTTTCCGCAAGGTGGCCGGGAGGGCGAGGAAGCTGCCAACAGCATCGCCAAGATGGGAGCCAAGGGAGTAAAAACCCTTTTGGCAGAACTACCCAAGGTATCCCCGGGCTTGAGAAGGTATATAGGCGCCGCAGTCGCCAAGGCTTGCCATGCAAGCGCAGACCAGGCTGCCATTGAATTACTGACAGATTCCGACCCAGGAATGGTGGAGGGAACCGCTAGCGCGATTGCGGCTTCCATGGAAACCAGATCCGCTTCGCAGGTGAAGTCCATTGCCAAGGTGGTGGGTGAACTGGCCAAAAAGCCTGGAATTTCACGAGCCACCAACCAGGCGGTAACACGGTTGCTGAGCACCATGGATGACCCATCCGGCAGCAAGGCGCTTTGGGATCGCATAGGCCCGAATCATCCGCCAGAGGTAAGGGCTTCCGCCTTGAGTTCCCTTGGAAAAAACAACATCGCCAGCACTGCGGAAAACATTCGCAAATTGGTTCAATGCGCGGGGGCAGGGGACTTTCGCATCGCCGCGCCCGCCTTGCTATTACTTCAAAAATTAAAGGCTGATTCCAAGACATTCAAGGAATGGCTGCCGTTATTTCACACCCCCGATCCAGCAGGCAGGCATTTGGCATTGGAAAAATTATGCCAGCAACCTGATTCTGAAATTGCTGGCTTGATCGCACAACAAACCAGGCACCCAGACAGGGGTTTGCGAGAGGCGGCTTGCGCACTGGCGGCAAAATCCAAGCCGGGCCAAAAAGCACTCATCGAATCGCTGCTAGGCGAAAAAAATTATGATTACTCCTGGAACCTGGCCCGGTTGCTGGCCGGATTCATCCAGGAATTTGGAAAATGGTGGCATGGTTCAATCCTAAAACAACTTCATGACCTGATAGAAACCGGCGACCGAAACGCTGACCCGCTTTTGTTTCTAATGCGGGAATCAGATGCTGCCGTGTTGAATGATGCGCTAAAGGAAAAAGCACAGGAGCTTCGCAAAAAAAAGAAGTACCAGGAAGCGTCAGCTTATTTGAAAATTCTAACCCGCGATGCTGGCTGCCCACTGGATACCAAATTGGAACTTGGTTGCTGCCTGCTAAAGCTTTCATCAAGGGAACTGGGAGTGGATGCGCGCCATGGTGACCCGGCGCTGCACATACTTCTTTCCCTGGCACATCGCGATGACTTCCCGCTTTTTGAAACTTTAAAAAAGCAATCCTGGCTCGACCTGGAATGCCTTTTCTATGTTGGGTTTCATTTTGCGGAACAGGATGCAAAGGCACGAAAAATCGCCTTTGAACTCTTGGAACATGTGGCCAAAAAGGCTGGTAGAAACAAATTGGGGCAGGCAGCAAAACAAAAGATCAAGACGAACCATCTGGGCGAATAAGGCAGGCTCTATTAGTAATTGAATTCCGCCCCAAGGGAAAGTCCCTGGGCCCAAAAAGTGGAACTGTTGAAACCAAAGCTTGGCCTGGCAGGGCCACCCGATGTACTACTGCCGGGCATGAGGTTAGGGTTTACCACCTGGTCGATATCCAAGCCTGCCCGGGTTACAGCACTCCATACAAGCAGATTGTAGCCAAATGTAATCTTGGTCATTGAATTCAATTGATAACCCGCCTTGGCGTTAAATTGTGGAATGATGGACACAGTCTGATGGCCATAATTTCCAATATTGCTGGATAGCGCGTATAGCCCACCTGGATAAGTGATCGAACCGTTCAGGGGTACGTTTACATTTGTTGCCCCGCTGATCTCCCCGGTGACATGGTTCATACCCAGGGCTATTCTTCCATCCAAAAGAAGGCTAATCGGGCCGTTGAAAAACTTTCCAGCCAGACCTGCTTCAAAACCATTGAAGGTGTTACTGGTCTTGATGCTATCCATGGAATCAATCCTGGTGCCCAGTGGAACAAAATTCGGATTATTAGGATCAATATTAGTCATGTTATTGTAAATACCAACACCTTCCGAAAAGGTCATGGCGCGATAACCAACCAGACCATCCAGGCGAAAATTATCCCTTTGGAAATGCTCAAGGTTCTGGCGGAATATCACGCCCCCACCCACCAGACCCGTGGTGGTCGCCTGCGCAGCCAGATTTCCTGAAACATCCCCAGGGAAAGCCACACGAATGGAAGAGGCGACATTATCGTTTGCGTTTGTGTATGGCCTTGCAAGAATCTGACTGCCTGCACTACCATCCGAGGAGGCACTAAATCTTGTTGCCTTGGTTTCCAAAAACAAGAACTCGGCTTCCAACCCCATATTTTGTTCATTATCAAGCCAGGCACCCGCCACAAACCGACCACCGGAGCGGGGACTTGTATTCACCGAATTACCACCAAAAAGATTGGTTGTGCCCGGTGCACCCAGAACCCCAGCCTGGTCTTGGGCTGTTCCATTTGGACTAGTGGTTGCCAACGCAGGTAATTCCATACCTTTCATCCACCACAGCAAGTATTCAACTTCACCATAAACGGTTCTGCCAGACCCTGAAGCGGTGGCAGTGGGAACCGCAGGTAATTCAGCATTCGCAGCATTAGAGGAATTATCCGGAGCCTTGGCCGGTGCATCTTTGGAAGATTCAGGTGCGGTTTGAGCAAAAGCCAGGGGAATACCCAGAATGGCAGCAAAAACCGTTTTCATTCCAAATCGCTTCATCATAACCTCCATGCTTTACATCTAACTTCAGCC
>JBEGQX010000206.1:0-7125 GCA_041180805.1 Planctomycetota bacterium | reverse complement strand
AACGCCCAGTATGACAACTACAACATAGCCAGGATTTGTTCCATGCGAGCCAGCCTGTATCAAAAATCAAAAAACATTGAGCAGGAAAAGGCTTTTACTTCCAAAGCAATAAATTATCTGAGTTCTTGTATCAAAAACACTTCCGGGTTGACCAGGCTTGAAGAAGCCAGGAATGATCCGGTTTTCAAAAATGTTCCTGATATTGTCAACTATCTGGAAACATCCAAAAGATCCGTTCCAGAGTGATTTACGCTCAGGCAAACAACTCGGTAACGACCCTCCCGGGTTGATTATCGGTGAGTGACATTTGCTGGCCATTTCGCTGATATGTAAGTTTTTTATGGTCCAAACCAAACATATGCAAAATAGTTGCATGCAAATCATAATGATTTACAACATCTTTTACCGCATGGTGTCCAAAATCATCAGTTGCTCCATGCATGTAACCCGCCTTTATTCCAGCACCGGCAAACCACCAGCTAAATCCATAGGTATTGTGGTCCCTGCCAATTTTTTCCCTGCCTGAATCATTCTGAATAACTGGCAGTCTGCCCATTTCCCCACCCCACGTTACCAAGGTACTGTCCAAAAGCCCCCTACGCTTAAGGTCAAGAACCAAAGCCATGGAAGGCTGATCTGTTTCCAAACAATTTTTGGGTAATCCACTGATTAAGGCATTGTGGTTATCCCACATTTGGTTGCGGGATAATATTTGAACAAAGCGAACTCCACGCTCAATCAACCTGCGCGCTATGAGACAACGTGAACCATAGTTTGCAGTTGCGGGATTATCCAACCCGTAAAGCTTCTTGGTTTCCTTGGATTCCTGGGTAAGATCCAAAGCTTCCTTACCTGCTGATTGCATTCTTGCAGCAAGTTCATAGGTGGCGATTCTCGCGTCCAAATCAAGCTCGTGAGGATGATATTTTTTATGTTCGCTGTTAATTGCTTTCAAAAAGGCAAGGAGGTTTTTTTGTGGCTGACCATCAAGGTAAGGGGGAGGATCAAGGTTTAATATTCTTGGCTCGGAGGGACGTATAACGGTTCCCTGATACATGGAAGGGAGCCAACCATTTGAAAAATTGGAAACACCCAATACCGGCAGGCTGGCCGGATCCGTCAAAACGACATAAGCGGGAAGGTTTTGGTTTTCAGTTCCCAGCCCGTAACCAAGCCAGCTTCCAAGAACAGGCCGGCCACCGGTAATCCTTCCTGTGTTGAGGGCATCAATCGACTGGCCATGATTATTCACACCTGTATGCATGGAGCGAACCAGCGTGATTTCATCAGCGATTTTTGCAAGACATGGCACAAGTTCGGTTAATTCCATGCCACAATTACCATGTTTGCCGTACTTCCATGGCGAAGCAAAAACCTTGTTGCTGGCTTGATCCGTGGAGTCATACTTAATGGTGCCCGGAAAAGGTTTTCCGTTGTAGCGATCCATCATGGGTTTGGGGTCAAACATATCGTGATGACTGGGACCACCCTGCATGAAAAGGGAAATCATAGCCGTGGCTTTGGGTTTGATTTCCGGTTTTTTGGGCGTTAAATCAAAAACCTTTGCTTCCAATTCCGGACGAACAGGCGCCGCAAGCATCTTATCTTGGTGCAGCGCCAAGGCCAAACCAATGGATCCCATTCCCAGGGAAGCCTCTTGCAAAAATTTCCTGCGGTTGTTCATCATGGTTTCGCCTTGTTTCTAGTCAACGTACAGGAATCTGTTGGAGATCAATAATCCTTGGCAGAATGTTGTCCAAACCTGCTGTTCCATGGACTTTTCACTTTTACCCTTGTTATCCAAAACCTTCTTTTGTTCGGAAATAAATGAAATCGATTCTTTCATTTCTTCGGACGAGGGAGCCACACCAAATGCCGTAAACCAGGCAAGCTCAATCTTTTCGGAATTGGTATTTGCCTGATTTCCCAACAATCGATTTGCGAAATTACCTGCCTGTTCCTGGATAAACTGGCTATTAAGCATTAGCAGGGATTGGGTCGGGGAGGTGGATTTGTTTCTATGATCACAGGAGGGATTTGCCAAGGGCGCATCAAACGATTCAAAGACTGCCAGAGGTGCACTACGCCTGCTCTGAATATAAATGCTTCGCCTGAATTCCTCTCCGTTCAATCCGACTTTTTTACCGGTAAACCTACCAGCCGCATCACGCGTATCCGCTCCGATAACAATCTGCCCGTAATCATCTGGCGTCACCGGAACAGGCGGCCCAAAAAACCTTGTGTTCAATTTGCCACTAACAATCAGCATGGCATCCCTGATAATCTCTCCTTCAAGCCGCTTTGGGTTCATTCTTCCCAATAGATGATTGTCAGGGTCCATGGCCTGCAAATCATCGGAACGAACACTTTGTTGCTGATAAGCATGGCTCAATAAAACCAACCGATGGAAAGACTTTAAGTCCCAATCCACCAAGAACTCAGATGCAAGCCAATCCAACAACTCCGGGTGGGAAGGTGCCTCACCCAATTTTCCAAAATCGGAGGGACTACCCGCAATCGGGCGTCCAAAATGGTGCATCCAAAAACGATTCACCAAAACCCTGGAAGTCATAGGAAATTTGCCATCCGTAATAGCCCTGGCAAAGGCAAGTCTTCTTCCCGTGGAGGGCAAAGATGGATCATCGACGGGAATAGCAGGCAGATTTAAGTCATGAAACACTTCGAAATGACCGGGATCAACAACCTCCTTGGGTTGATCCACATCCCCCCGCTCAAAACGAAATGTCTGGGGAGGTTTTTCCACGGTTTCAGCAAGAACCCGATAAGAGATTACAGGTGGTTTCTTGGACCGAATATTTGCCGCTTCATCCGTGTATTTTTTGAATTCAGCATTCAGCTTGGCATTCCTCTGAATAATCAAGCCTGTATTGACATTCGAATTCGGATAATCCGACAATAGTTTTTTCTGTTCGGCAGACCTTTTGACAAGAGGGGTATCGAAGGCCTTTTTAATTTCAGCATGCTTTTCTTGGGGCACTTTATCAAGTGATTTTTCAAATTCCTGCTTTTGCACTTCGTTGAAACGTAAAGTTCGTCTTGCATCGATTTCAGATGCCTGTTTTTCCAGATCATCACTTTTTTTCTTTTCTTCAGGGTACTGGATTTTGACTTCGCGGCCTTCAATGCCTTTCCATTGCTTTGGATTTAGTGCAGGCTCAAAAACCGACCTCATTCTAAAATAATCTGTTTGCGAAATGGGATCATAACGATGGTTATGGCATTGTGCACAATGCACAGTAAGCCCCAGAAGTGCTCCTGAAACAATTTGAATCGTGTCGGCAACCGTTTGGTTGCTGGAAACTTTCAAATCCACATCCTTGCCTGAACTACCATCAGGAGCAAGCCTTAGAAACCCCGTTGCAATCAGCTTGTCAAGTTCCTGATTTGGAAGTTTTTCATATGGCGGGCGGACCATTTCATCCCCCGCCAATTGCTCCTGAATCAACTGGTTCCAGGGTTTGTTGGAATTCAAAGAGCGTATAAGGTAGTCGCGGTAGTGGTATGTGGTTTTCCTTAAGACATCGGTACCATCGTAACCTTCTGAATCAGCATAGCCCGCCACATCCATCCAATGCCTGGCCCATCTCTCCCCATAGTGCGGGGAGGCAAGAACCCTTTCAACCATTTTCGCAAATGCATCAGGAGAATGATCTTTCAGGAATAGTTCCATCTGTTCCGCTGGCGGTGGTGCTCCCAAAACATCGAAATACAGCCTTCGAAGCAGCACACTCTTTTCAGCTATTGGTGAAAAGCCAAGTTTCTTTTCCTCTAATTTTTTCAAAAGAAATGCATCTATCGGGGTTTTCACCAATTGCGTTGATTGAACTTGCGGAATGGAGGGCCTGATAATCGGCTTCAAGGACCAATGCTGGCGATCCTGCGCGGTGATAATATTTCCCCTTGGGAGTGTTTCGGGTTCCTTGAATTCGGTTTTAGCTCCCGAATCAATCCAACGTTTAAGGATAGAAATCTGTTCTGGTTCAAGCTTTTTCTTGCCCGGTGGCATTTCATTGCTTTCGATCCTTTTAATAAGAATGCTTTCCCGGGAATTACCAGTAATTATGGCCGGGCCATTGTCACCACCGGAAATCATGAACTTTTTAAGGCGGAGATCCAATCCACCTTTGAGCTTTTCCGTCTCTCCATGGCACTCAAAGCAATAAGCCTTGAGAATCCCCCTGGTTTGTTGCTCGAAATAAATATCTTCAGGCCCAGGAATTCCAAAAGCGAGAATGAGGGAGTAAAGATACATGGGCCCTTACCCGATTAAACTGGTTAAAAATCAACCTTCAAACTGGAATTCCATAACACGGTGATGGCCACCAGCAAGAATGCTGGTCATTTTATTTTGGGTAAACACTCCATGCACATTCATTTGGGCTTTTTCCTGATGCGCCACCTTGTTTTCTTTCAAATCAACAAAACAAATGAAACCTTCTCCGGCACCGCCAGCCCCCAAAAGTATATTACCGTCGGGATGAAACTCTAGAAACTCGACCAATCCCTTATGCTTATCAATGATAAATTCCCTGGACTTTTCCTGCTTCTGCCATTCAAAAACCTCGATACGGGCGTTGGCCTCAAGGTGATCGATGTTGCCGATCTTTCCAGTCCCACCGACTGCCAGATATTTGGAATCTGGTGAAAAAGCCAGCGACCTTGGACCGCCTATGGAATGCCTTCTGGCTGAAGGATCCCACGTATACATGATCGGGGCTTCCACCGAGGCAACCTTTTTACCCGACTTTGTTTCCCAAACGACAACATGACCTGTCTTGTCCGCGCTTGCAACAAGCGAACCATCCGAATTAAAGGTGCAGGCATAAAGCATGGATTGAAAATGGTGAGGTGTCAGAGGAGTATGCTCACCTTTCATTTCCCGGATCAACTTTCCTTCAGGAAAACTCCAAAGCTTTAAAACCATGTCATCGGCAACGCTGGCTAATATTTTCCCATCGGGCGAGAGAGTGATTTTCCTGATCCATTTCTGATGGGCATCCAGCGACTTTATTTTTTCGTTTTTTGAAATGTTCCAAAGAATAATCTTCCCGTCATAACTTCCAGAAGCAAGAACATCTTTCCCCAAAGCAAGGGTGGTGACATAACTGGCGTGCCCGGAAAGAGTCTTGGATTCCGCTTTCTGCTGGGATATATCCAAATCATGGATGTTGAAATCAGAGCTCGCAAGCAAAACCCTGGAAGTGCCGGGAATTGCGACCAGGTCAAAAACGATATCCGGCCGGCTTATGTTTTTTTGGACTTTGATCTTCGAATAATTCATGATTTCATTCCTAACTTTAGGCTAGCACCTCTTTAACTGGCTCGGTACCAGGATCAGTCAACGGCACTGGCCTTGATCCCACATAGTAATTTTTTTGCGGGTTGATTCCCAAGGCTTTATAAATTGTCGCGAAAAGCCTTGCAGCACCAATTTCGCCTTCCGCAACCTTGTCACCCTTGGCATCTGTTTTTCCATATACCGATCCGCCCACCACACCACAGCCAGATATGGAACAACTCCATGCGGAGGCAAAATGATCCCTGCCCAGGCTGGCATTTATGGAAGGAGTTCTTCCAAACTCCGAAAGGGTGATCACCATGGTGTTTTTCAACATTCCCCTCTCTGCCAAATCATCCAGCAAAGTTGCCATCACATGATCCAATTCAGGCACAAGCTCTTGATGGGTTTCAAAGTTTTGTCCATGGCTATCCCACCACGCACGGCCAACTCGAACAAACGGAACACCCGCCTCAGCGAGGCGCCTCGCTATTAGAACCTGTTCCGCAAACTGGGTTGGGCCATATTTATCCCTGGTCTTTTGGGATTCTTTGGTTACATCAAAAAGCTTTTTACTATCCATCAAGCCGTTGACACGCAAATAAGCCTGCTCATGACTGGCCAAAACTCCGGAATTTCGCCCCATGCTGAAATTCTTGCTCCAGAGATCCCTTAGAGCCTGCCTGTCGTGAAAATCCTCCAGCGAAATCTGATCCAAGCGGCTGACATTCTCGGGCATTGCCTCCTTGGAAAGTTCCATGGGACCATATCTAGCCCCCAAAAAACCTGATCCAGCAAAATTACGGCCTTCTGTTTGCAGATAAAAAGAAACGTAATCTGGCACCGGGCTATCCGGCTTGCCGAGCTCCCTGGCTATCACGGAACCAAGGTCAGGAAACTTCAATGCCGCATCATCGCGCCTGCCACGCATCATGAGTTGAGCACCACTTCCATGATCGGCGTTTTTGGTATTCAAGGATCGGATTATGCATGTGTCTTTGAGCCTTGCCGCCATCTTGGGCATCAGCTCGGATATTTGAATCCCAGGGGTTGAAGTTTGAATAGAGCGAAAGGGACCACCCGTAACAGCCCCTGGTTTAGGATCCCAGGTTTCCAACTGGCTGGCGCCACCTGCCAGCCAAAGCATGATCACACTTTTACCCTGTTTTTTGATTTCCTCAGCTACAGCTTTCTGCCCAAGGAAAGAACCGATGGATAACCCAGCCGCAGAACCAATAAATCCTCGCCGGGAAACAAAGTGCTCCATAGATCCGCAAAATTGTCTATTGCTCATTTGTGGAATCTCCGCGCTTTAGTAGTTAAACCTGAATTCTGGTGAAGACACCAAGGACCAAATAACCTGCTTGCAAGCATCCTTGGAATCTGGCCCGTGTTTTTTTAAATAACCCGCAACAACCGTTTTTTCATCCTGACTGGGTTGACGGGATAGAACGGACCAAACCGCAACTTCCGCCCGATCCTCCAGGGATGGCAATGCCATCATGGCATGAACCAACTTGTCGGTTCCTTCCGGAATAGCCTCGGAGGCAAACCTGGCACTATTGCTGAAGAATAAAGCCTCGGTGACCCCGATCTGAAAATCTTCACCGGGAATTGGGAATTGGTCGGCCAAACCTCTGCCAGACCGTTCAAGTTCCTCAAACTTCTTCTCTAAATCGCCTGTGTACACCACTTGGTTGGATATTTTCAAGGAAACACCCATCTGCATGGGAAGCAATGGCTTTAACCTCGCAAAAGCAAAATCCTTGGAAACTGGCACACTTCCACCTTCATATCGGCTGGAAAGGCCGTACAACTTGCTAGAA
>JBEGQX010000205.1:0-16634 GCA_041180805.1 Planctomycetota bacterium | reverse complement strand
CTGCAGTCAAGGGTGTTAAAGCTTCCATCCAAGGGGGTACCGAGGTTTCACTTTATTTTGACAAAATCACCGGCCTTCTCTCCAAGGCTGAAAGAAAAAGCAAGCAGTCTGGCGTGGATGTCCTCAAAGGAACGCTCTTCTCCGACTACAAATCTTTTGGCCCGGTCAAAATGCCCACCAGCGAAGCGCAATTACTGGGAGGCAACAAGATCGCGGATATCAAGAACATCCAGTACACACTGGAAGCGACCCAGGAAGACAGCCTCTACCAATTACCGTCCAAGTAGGGTCGGGATATATCCCGACCGTTTCTTCCTTTCGGTCGAGGTTTACCTCGACCCTACAACATTTTGCCAACAAAATTCGCATCCGATTTCTTCGCTTCTGGATTATCTTGGTCCATATCCCAGCGATATGGATTTTCAACTATGTATTCCCTGATCCTATCTAAAGCATTTTCATTGCGGATCACATGTTCGAAATACCCTCTCTGCCAAATTTGCGGATTATTAACCTTATTGTTAGCACGATAAACCCTCGACACTGCTGCTTTGAATGACCCAACTACCGATCCAAGGCTGCCTTTTTTTGAACGACCCTGAACGATTAATTCATTTGGGCTTTTTTCTGATACAAACCCTATAATCCCATGAAGATGATTAGGCATTACCACAAAGGCATCCAATTGAACAAATGGGAAATGACTGGGGATTTCTTCCCAACATTCACGAACCAATTGTCCCAGAAGGCTTGCTTCCAATTGATTGTTTTTAATTTGACCAAAAATCATGGATCGCCGAAAAGAACATATGGTCAAAAAATATAATCCGGACTGTCTGTAATCAAAATCCTTTAAACGAACCAGCTTTCGAACAGGTTGAATATCCATGCCACCATCTTAATTTACTTTTTTACTTCTGTATATTAATAATCCTAAAATCCGGATGTGAAAGAGGGATATTCAAAAGGGATAACACATTCGGTCGAGGTGTACCTAGAACCTACATAATCATCCCCAGGTATCAGGGCCTTTCCAAGGTTCCTGTAGGGTCGGGATATATCCCGACCGTTTCTTCCCTTCGGGCGAGGTGTACCTCGAACCTACATCAATCATCCTTTGACAGCGGCATAACGATGGGTTGGGGTCGGCCTGCCCGGCCTGAAGCTTTGGGTCTTTTCCGCCGTGGCAACCGCTTTGCGCTTTTCCGCAATCCTGCCAACCACCTTGCTGGAAATATCCTTTAAAATTGCAGGATCAATGGCCACCCGAGCGTTAATGATCAGGGAAATTTCGCTTGCCCGGGCATTGGAAGGAAGTGAAAGCTGTGGCTTACCTTCGCTGTTCACCAGGTTGGCCACACCAAAGAAACCTTCCCACAAACCAATGGCTTTCAAGTGGGCAACCTCGGCACCCTGTCCGGATAATTCTTTTTGCATCTCCCCAACAACTTCCAGAAGCACATCATCCAGCGGGAATTCCTCATTACTGCTGAACTGCATGTTGCTGTTCATCCAGCCTAACTCGGCTTCACCCTCGGCATAGGTGTCGTAATCGATGTCAAGAATGCGCTTGCCGAAATTTCCCTCCAGAGAAAGGGCCTCGATAAGGGCTTCCATGCCCTTACCTGTTTTTGCGGATACGGGCAGCACCGGCACACCTGGAAATTTCGACTTCACCAGAGCTATGACCTCTGCAACCTCACCGGGAGCCATTTCGTCCACCCGGTTGATGACGATAATGTCGGCTTCCTCAAGTTGCTTTTCAAAGATGTAAGCAGCCTTGGGGGAAAAACCCGAAGATTCCTTTCGAAGAATTCTAAGACCATGGCTCGGCTTAAATAAAACTGCATAGGGGGAAACGGAAACCGTTTTGCCATAAAGATCCTTCAGCGGTGCCACCACGGTGGCAACCAAATCGGTGCAACTGCCCACGGGTTCCGCCAGAATAATATCGGGTAATTCCTGGGCACCCAGTTTGCCGACTTTTTCCACAAGGTCGTCAAATTTGCAGCAGAAGCATGCGCCAGCGACCTCCTCCACCTTAAAGCCCTGTTCCCTCAGGGTATGAGTATCCACCAAATCCACGGCCTGATCGTTAGTTACCAGACCCACTTTTAATCCCTGATCCTGAAAATGTTTGGCCAACCTGCCCATGGAAGTGGTTTTGCCTGCGCCCAGAAAGCCACCCAACATGATGAAGCGAATGGGTTTCATGATTTATGTTCCTTGAAAGTTGATACTACAACATATTTTGAGCCATTACGAACTTGCTCAGGCTTTTTTATAGGAACAACCAACGAATAAAAACAAAATGAAAGCAATTTTATTCATGCTACTTGCTTTCTTCAATAGGAAACAATGTGAATAAAAAAGCTGTTATTACCATCAATAAAGACATAAACACTTCATTGGGTAATTGGTCTAAAAACCTAACATCCCGGATGAATCAAGACACGGGGAGGACGTCAATGCTCCGTTCTCCAAGACCCTTTGAGGGGTCGCGTCGATTACGTCCGCTGCTCGTTGGCAGGGTAGAAACCGGCCGCCCACCGAAAGATGCGACATGTTGTGTATGCGTGAGGCAGATCTTTGAGACCAGGACGGAGCGCTTCGGGGCCTGAAATCGGAAGAACGACGCCGTTCTGAACCTCGACTGTCCAGTTTTCGAACTGAAAGCGTGAAGTACTCACAGGCGTCGGCTTGATCGCTAAATGCACGTTGTGTTCGTAGTTCTTCTTCACACTGTAACCCTTCCTTGCAACACCGCAGATGTAGATCGCATCATGGCCGCTGTGCTCATCGAAAGTGATTTCTTGCTGCTCAGCTAGTTGAGGGTTACGCGCTTTGCTAAATCGATTTGAGTATCGGCCACGTAGGCAATTAGTGCAGTGGTACTTCTCGTTGAAGCCGACGACGTACTTGGCCCAGAGCCACATAAAGTCCTCCGGCGTGAAGTTGTGCCGGATCACGACAGGTAGTCTGCTCATGGCCGTTACCCCGGTTTTGAAAATTCAAGCATTTTGCACCTACCACGGAAAGAAGGAATCGAACCCTCATCAGCCGCTTTAGAGACGGCAGTTCTACGATTAAACTATTTCTCAATTCATTTATTATATTATACTCTAATAGAGCGTTTTCTTCAATAGCTGTTTTGACCTGATTCGCAGTTTTCGCTTGTCTTTAGAAGCTGTTTTGTTCTTTCATCTATTGGCCTGCTTTTTCTCATTCGAAGTATACTCTGCGTCTTGTTTTAAGATCTCCTGGAACCATTGGGTGTACTATTCTTGGATCAAAGCTTAAATTGTTAGAGGTTTTTTTGAAAATCCTTTGTAGTCCCACAAAGAACAAGCAAAAGGTTGTCAATCGTTGGCTGCAAAAACTTTTTGATAGATTCCACCTCCGGCAATTGCACCAACAATTGGCGCAATTATGTAAACGGTAAGGAAACCAATGCCATTGGGCCCGGGTATGGCAACTGAACCCCAGCCGGCAATCCATGCAAACAGGCGCGGCCCAAAGTCACGGGCCGGATTGAAACAGGCCTGCGTAAGCGGGGCTATGACAGAAATCAGTATTGCCACGGTTAAGCCGATCAAAACCGGGGCCATTGCCTTAACACCCTCGGAATTGTTTTTGGAATCCGTAACAGCAAAAATTACCAGGGCTAGAATGGCTGTGCCGATTACCTCGGCAAAAAATGCACCTCCCATTCCAAACAACGAGAAGTGCTCTTGGTGGACTTGAGAAAGGTTCTTTTTATCCGCAGAAATCAGTGCTTTCATGCGACCGGGTGCGGGGTAATATTCCCCATAGCACATGGCTGTAAGTTCGCTTCCGGGTTTACCACGCTCCACCCCCAGCGCTTTTTCTTCCAAGGCCAGGAAAGGAGAATACATTTGAAATAATGCGCATGCTGCCAGAAAGGCCCCAAGCACCTGGGCTAGGATATAAGTTCCAATTTGCCGGGCTGGGAATTTGCCCCAAACTGCCAAAGCAATGGAAACTGCAGGGTTAAGATGTGCACCGGAAAACCTGCCAAGCGCAAACACCGTGATGGCAATCACAAGACCCCAGACGATGGCAACCTGCCAAAGGCCGCTTTGGGCACCCATTAGAACCGCGGCATGTACCGCTCCGCAGCCAAAGAACACCAAAAGGAAGGTGCCAACTAGTTCTGCCAGGAATGCTGACGATTTCATAATTGTACTCCGAAAACATTCTAATAATTGTTTGAATGATTTCAAGAACTTTTGCCAGGCTTGATTCCCAGCTTGCAGCAGCCAAGGTTCAAGCTGTCCGGTTCACTTGATACTTTTTCTGAAAGCGCATAACGCAGGTACTTTCCCTCGCGGGTCGATTCCACAAGCCCTGCTTCTCTGAGGATTCCAAGATGATGTGATATGATCGCAATGTCTCTGCCAAGCTTTTCAGCAAGGGCACCCACATGCATGGAATTTGTCTGCAGACATTGAATGATGCGCAGGCGCTCGGCATCCGCCAATGCCTTTAATTTTTCCGCACAGTCGTCTGATTGAAGCAAATCACGCAGCATGCAGTATTTCCGGAATGGGTCCGAACATTACGAACCACAATCATACGACAGCCACCTGCGAAATGACAAAAATTTCCGGAGGGTTCCTTACCGGTTGGAAGGAATAATGACCGGCGTTGGCCCAACAGGGGTATCCTTCAAGCCGCTGCCCGGGCGCACCACACCGCCAATACCCAGGGCTTCGGGGTGGCGGGCAAGTTTGTCCGCGAACACCCCGACATCCCTTAGTATCTGGTCGATGCGCGGGGTCAGGTTGGAAACAGCAAATACAGCCTTGTCGATGTTGTTATAAATGCTGGGGTCTGTTAGAAATCGCTTGAAAGTTCCATCCGCCTGTCCAATCACACGAACCATATCGCGTATGTCGACCAAAGTATTGGCACTTTTTTCCAGCACCTCATCCAGGCTTTTGGCCAGCGACTCGCTGCGCTTCGAGAAAGGCTGGATCAGATTCTTAAGGTCGCTGACAAGCTCTTCAATCACATGAAAGGATTCATTCACCTTCTTGCCAAGCGAGGCAAGTTCCTTGAGCGTCTCATCGGCATTTTTCGCCATCTGGTCAATATTCTCCGAACCCTTGCGCAGGTTCTTCACAATGGCGTTGACCTGCTTCTGATTATCTTCGCTGAGGAAATTTCCCAGGCGAGTCAGGTCTTCTGAGGCTTGGTCGATCAGCTTGATGACCTTGTCCTGGTTGGCTTGGATAAGCAGGTCCACCCTTTCACCGATTCGGTTGTATTGCCTTGCCACCGAGGCATATTCATCCATGGTCTTTTTCAGCTCTGGAAACAGCTCGTTCACGCCCTTGGCTGCCTGCTTGAATTCCTTCAGGGTTGCATCCACTTCAGGGGCAAGCTTTTCCAGCCGCTGGAAGGATTTACTCATCTCCACCATGATTTCCTGGGTGGTGGGCACAATGTCTGAAGCCTTGTTTAAAAGGCTGGCAACATTGGCTGCGCGGATGCCGGCAATTTCCGTGTTTATTGGAATCTCTACCCGTTCTTCCTCGGTGATATTGCCCTCTTTGGGAACAAGGTCAATACTGCTGTCATTGCCCAGCAGCCCGGTAATCAGCGTGGGTTGCTCATACTTACGAATGCGATAACTCTTTTCGATGGCTATCAATACAAGCACTTTGCCAGTCTTGTCGTTCAGGGTGATATCCATCACCTGGCCAATGCGAACGCCTGACCTGCGCACAGGCGCACCGGAGGAAACACCCGGGGCATCATTAAAGCTTACCGTGTACATATTGGTGGAGCGAAACAGGCCTGGAATGCTGCCAAACATGATGATCAGTGTGCCAAGAAGCAGTAGTGCCCCCAGCACCAGGATGCCAATCTGCACCTTCATTGTCTGATTGCTCATGATTCGCCATCCTCTTCGCTGTCGGCCGCTGCTATTTCGTCTGTGTGGTGGTCTTTGGACTCTCCACGCACAAAATGGCTGACCCTGGAATCCTGGCAGGCATGCAATTCCTGCACGGTGCCATCAAATAAAATCTGTGGTTCATCCGGAGTGAGCCTGGCAAGAGGGTAAAACATCACCACTCTGTCGGCGCACTTTTCCACCGTTCGCATTTCATGAGTGACAATAATGCTGGTAACGGGGTTATTCCTGCGAGTTTGCAGAATCAATTCGTTGATAACATCGGTCATAATGGGATCCAGCCCGGTGGTGGGCTCATCGTAAAGCATAACCTCGGGGTTTAAGGCCAAAGCCCTGGCCAGGCCAATTCTTTTTTTCATTCCGCCTGAAAGTTCCGCAGGTTTCTTACCCAGAACATTCTCACGCAATCCAACCTCAGCCACCCGCCTTTTCACAATTTGTTCGATTTCTTGCTCGGTGCCACGCTGGTGGGACCGCAGGCCGAAGGCCACATTGTCAAAAATGTTCAGGCTGTCAAACAGCGCCGCGCCTTGGAACAGAAAACCCAGCCTGAGCCTTTGTTTGTTTGTCTCGGTGGAGTTCAACTTGGACCAATCTCTGCCATCAAAACGAACCGAGCCCAGGTTGGGAAAAAGGAGGCCGATAATCAACTTCAAAAGCACTGTCTTGCCACAACCACTTTCACCAATCACAGCCAATGTCTGGCCCTTGGGAATATTCAGGTTGATATTCCTAAGCACATCATGCTGGGTGAAACCCACGCAGACATTTTCCAGTTCCAGTATCGCCGCCGGATTCATGGGTTTAAAAAGTACCTCACTTGGGTCCAAAAGCCTTGGCAACGTGGCCTGGCCAGATATAGGTATGAAGTTCGTTCAGGAACAAAGCTATGAAGAAATCCAAAGCCAGAATACTGACAAACGAAAGCACAAACGCGCTGGTTGCGGCCCTGCCGACACCTTCTGCACCCGCCCGGGCGTTCATACCCCTGTGGCACGATATCAGGCTGATGGCGGCACCAAAAAACAATGGCTTGATAAGTCCCGTGATCACATCATAAAGCGAGATGTGGCCTTTCGAATTCTGCCAGTAATGGTAGGGATCGATGCTGTAAATATGGGTGCAAACCATGCTGCCCCCAAATACACCCATGAAATTGGCAAGCGTGGTCAATGCCGGTATGAGAAGCACACAAGCGAGAAACCTCGGCAGAACCAGGTAATGCAAAGGGTTAACCCCCAGGCACCGAAGAGCTTCGATTTGTTCGGTAACTTTCATGGTGGCAATTTCCGCTGCCATGGCACCGCCAACCCGCCCGGCCAGCATTACCGCCGCCAGAACAGGCCCCAACTCTTTTACCACAGAAACATTAATGATATGGCCCAATTGTGTGGCAAGCCCCAGTGCCTGAAACTGGCTGTATGCCTGAACCGCCAGCACCATGCCAATAAACATACCCGTGATGGAAACCACCGCCACGCTTTGCACACCCACCCTATAGCAGATAGGTAACATCAAAGAGGCGGATGGCATGGAACGAGTTATCACCGACTGGAAGGAGAAGTACGCGAAATCGCCGAACTCCTCCATGGCCAGGTTGAGCTTACGCCAGATAGATTGTGCGGAATACTTAAGGGCCTTTGCCATCCTGACTCCAAGACTTTGGGGCATCCTGCTCCAAAAATCACCGTAGTCTTTTCATCGGCTAAGAAAGGTGGCCCACTTGGCGGGCAGAATTAGGGAATTATTGCAATCCACAGAGTCCCGCCCGATGGTAGGGGTTGTAGCGATAAACCCCTGTCTTGGAAAACTTTCCTACATGGTATCCTTGGGCAAAAATACCCATCTTTGCTGGTCGGCATCCCAAACCATCGTTCCCTGTTGCAAGGAAGATTGGGTAAAAGCTTCTGATTGGTGGGGAGTGGAAATTGGCTGTGATTGCATCCTTTTCATTTTCAATCGGAACATCTCATACTTGCCTGCCAGAATCACCATGAAACCCATGACCACCAGAAAAAGATTGCCGAGATAGAAAGCCAGAAACCCCAGAAAAACCGCCCCGATATTTCCAAGAATAACCGCCACCCGGGTGGCTTGGTCGAATCCCAGAAATAACGCAAGCAACGAACGCAGCACCCTGCCTCCATCCATCGGGAAAATAGGCAGAAGGTTAAATACCATGATTCCAAGATTGGAGATTGCCAACAAACGCAAAAATGTCACCACAAGGTCACGAACCCCAAGGGCCTCCACCGAATCTTCCCAAAAAAGACTTCCCTGTGGCAGGGGTTCCAAAAACCATACCGGGATCAAAAGAAGAATAATCACGAGATTTACCATGGGCCCAGCCAGAGAAATCAGCAATTCTTCATGGGGAATATCACTGGGCCTGGCCAGCCGTGCCACCCCGCCAATGGGGTAAAGGGTAATATCCCGGGTGTTAATGCCAAAGAGACGGGCGGTAAGGGCATGGCCATATTCATGCAATACCACGCAGACAAAAACCATTGCCAAAAGCAATAATTCGAAGCCGATTTCAAAAAAAGAAGCCTGACCCCAAAAACCCAACAAAAGCATCAATGGCAGCAGCCAGAATGTGGGGTGGATGAAAAGCCTTATGCCGAAATAAGTTCCGACTTGGATCGAGGAAAACAATGCCTTACCTCTTTGGTTTGTACAGACGCCCCTTGGAAAATCTTAAAGATTTTTCAAAATTTGGTTAAACATTTTGAAATGTACTACGAATAAAATATTAGAGAAGGCCAAGATTGGTGACCCGAGCTGGTCCGGAACCTTGCCGGGAAACCAACCAATTCCGTGAGTAGCGCATAGCATGGGCGGGGCTGGCCTTGACCTTCCGGCGTATTCTGGGAGACGGTACCCATTGGGGAAGTTCCGGCCGTTTTCTCTTCCTAACTATAAGGGAGGGATTTCGCCATGAGACGCCAACCCAACGGTAAAAAAGGCAAAAAGAAAGTCGATGTCTGGACCTACAACCGGGCCAAGAAAGCTTTGCCTTACCTGAAGGAAATTACCCGGTCCATTCGGGAAAATTATCTGGCAGCTCAAGCTTGCAAGCGTCAACTTGATATTATCGACCATAAAAAGGGCAGGCATGACAGGATGGATTTCATCCGCATGCAGGAACTTTCCGTGGATCGACAGCAATTGGAGTCCAAATTCCAGCAGGATGTGGATGAACTGGAGGAGATGGGAATTTATCTTGTCTCACCCATTGAGGGCCTGATTGCGATACCTTTTGTGACCGATGAACAACTTGCGTGGTTTCTTTTGGAATTGCATGCGGAGGATCCGCTGAATTCCTGGAGGTATCAGGCTGATCCTCTGGAAACTCGCAGGCCGGTTACCCCCAAGGAGATGGGAACCACCTGGGTGAACTAGGCATCCGACAATCCCCTGCGCCCTGGAGAAATCCGGGGCTTTTTTGTTTTAAGGAACAGCCTTGGTGAAAACTTTGAAACAATAAATCCAGGACGCTGTTTCATGTGAAGAAACCACACATGAAACACGGAAGATTTGATGAATAAATTGTTAAGAAAATGGGAAGAAAACAAATTTAAGTCAGAAGCTTGCCCAAAAACACGCCAGCTATGCTGAAGTATATGATGATTCCTGTCACATCCACAAAAGTGGCCACAAATGGGCTGGACGCAATACCAGGGTCGATTCCGAATTTGTGGAAGATCAAAGGCAGCATGGAACCCACCAGTGTGCCCCAGATGCAAATTCCCGCCACGGAAAACCCGATCACAAGTGCCAAATCCCAACGATCCACTGGTGGCCTTAGCATGGTGCAGCTTTCGGGGAACTCGTAAACCAGTTCGCCACTTTCCTCTTTGGGGTTCAGGGAAGTCATGGATTCCGGCAGACGGACTTTTTCCGATTTCTCACTCAGCATGCGTTGCACAGTGCCCACGGGTAGTTCGTAAGTTCCCTTTTCCAGAAGGTTCAAAGGTTTTGTCACAGGGGTGCGTACCACGAAAGATTCATGCCGGGGGTGGGAACTGTCACGAACGGTTTCCGGGGTGAGTGACGCGCGAAACAATCCTATGGCGCCCAAAGTCGCGCCCAGTGCAAGTCCCATCATCATTTCATGTTTGAAAATACGAAACCAATCCTTGCGGGTGATTTCGCCCAGGGCCAACGCGCGGGTGATAAGCGTGGCGGCCTGTGAACCCGAATTTCCACCCGTGGAAATGCACAGCGGAACGAAAAGGCTAAGTACCACCACCTTGGCAATCGCATCTTCAAAGTAAGACAGCGCGGTAAAGGTGAAAAGCTCCGCCAGAAACAGGCACGATAACCAGACCGATCGCTTACGCCAAACCGTGGCAAAGCTGGCATCCAGGTAGCTATCTTTCATGGGTTCCACCGCACCCATACGATGCACATCCTCGGTGGCGGCGGATACCACCGCGTCCATCGCATCATCGTGCGTTACGATGCCAACCAGCTTGTCATCGTGATCCACCACTGGAATTGCCAAAAGATCGTAGCGGGCCATTGTTTGGGAAACCATTTCCTTTGGGTCATCCACCTTAACGGTGACCAATTGGGTTTCCATCAGATCAGCAAGGATTTCTTTCCTGGGTGCCAGAATAAGCATCCGAAGGGTGACCACGCCTTGAAGCCTGCGCTGGTCATCCACAAGGTAGACATAATAAATGGTTTCACGATCTGGGGCCTGAAGGCGCAATCGTTCGAGTGCATCCTCCACGGTGATGTTGGCGGGCAGCCAGGCATAATCCGTGGTCATGATGGCGCCGGCGGTGTTTTCAGGATAGTTCACCAGCGCTGCAATATCTCGCCTTTCCGCATCATCAATCAGGCGAAGAATGGCCTCGGTAACCTTGGGGTCCAAATGCCTCAGCAACTTGGCCCGGTCATCATGGCCCATGCGCTCGATAAGAAGCGCCATATGAGGGCGCCCCACACCCTTTACCAAACGGGCCTGTTCCTCGGTGGGAAGGTAGGAGAAAATTTCCGCCTGCGTGTCGATGGGGCTTTCCTGCAGAAAGCGCCAGCTATCCTCCACTTTAAAATCGTCATCGAGTGCTTCTGCGACCGTGGCAGGGTGCAGGGCTTCAGAAAATTCCCTCATGCCTTCACGGTCACCCTTTTCAAGGCTAAAGCGAATTTCAGGGCTGAAAAGGGGATGTGCCATGCTTTTGATTACCTACACGATTTAACTGGGAATGTTTACAAGAATGTTGTCGATCAACCTGGTGCTTCCCAGTCGAAGAGCCACCGCAACCACCATTGAACCCCTTAGTATTTCCACGGGTTTCATGGTTAGCGCGTCCACCACTTCCACATAATCCATGGTAACCCCGGGAATCTCTTTCAGCTTTCCTAACAACAGGTTCTTAAAAGGTGTCACGCCTTGGCCTGGATGTTTTACAGCCTCTTCACGAAATGCCATTAGGGCTTCATAAATAGCCGGCGCGGCAGACCTTTCCGTATTTGAAAGATACCTGTTCCGCGAACTCATGGCCAGCCCATCCTTTTCGCGAACGGTGGGACAAATGACCATCTGTAAATTCATGTCCATATCCAAAACCATCTTTTGCAATACCGCGCACTGCTGGGCATCTTTCTGCCCAAAGAATGCCTTGTCGGGCATTACCTGGTGAAAGAGTTTCATCACCACGGTGGTAACCCCCCGGAAATGCCCGGGCCGGTGCGCCCCACACAACCCATCGCTTACACCAGTCACCTCAACCATGGTGGAAAAACCCCGCGGGTACATCTCCTCCACCGATGGGTTGAAAATCAAATCCGCGTTCGCCTGGGTGCAAAGATGAACATCCGCATCCAGCGGCCTGGGATAACGGTGAAAATCCTCATTCGGGCCAAACTGGGTTGGGTTCACAAAGATGGAAACCACGACAAAGTCCGTTTGCGTCTTGGCCGTCCGAACCAGACTGAGGTGCCCTTCATGCAGCGCACCCATGGTTGGCACAAAGCCAATGCTTTTGCCCTGTTTGCGGGCATCACAAACTTCTTTTCGCAGGTCAATGATTGTTTGAACCAGTTTCATCCAGCGCATTCCTTTTCGAGCAACATTCGAAGGTACGATCTGGGTTCCAATTGAACAAGTCCAAGCTTTGTGGCGATCTGCTTTACCAAAGCGGATGCCTGATCCACCTGGGATTCCCCGGTGACGATTTCCACTTCCATGAATTGTCCGAGCTTTTCGACCTTGTCCAGACAAAGTGCCATATCGAAGGAATGCAGCTTGAATTTCCATTCTGTTCGGTTTTTTCGCACCACGGCGACAAACTTGTAACCCAACGCCAGCAACAACTCCCTGAAGTTTTCAAAAGCGTGCTGACCTGGAAGAATGTCGATTTCCAATTCCCTTCGCACTTTGACTTCCTGTTGTAGTTTTGGACCCTTGTAGGTCAGGAAGTTTTTGTCGCCAATTCTTCGGATGCGAAACGCCTCCCCGGTTTTGGCAAAATCCCGGTCCGGTGCGTTGAAATAATGATCTTCCTCCATTATCTCACCCAAAGTGATAGCACCCATTTCCGCAATGCCAGCTTCGATTGGTTCATTGCCCGTCAACCGAAACTTCTGCTCGATTTCCAACATGAACCACTCCCTGAACCTGTAGAATGTCAACCACGGGCCACAATTATTTTCTACAGGAGATTAGCCCCCATGGCAGAGCGACACAGGGTTTGCAAGGTGGATGAATTAAAGGAAGGCGGGGTAAAAACCATCGAGGTGCATGATCGCGTGGTGGGTGTTTACCTTACCGATGGCCAGTACCATGCGATTGATGATTTTTGCCCGCACATGGGCGCTTCCCTAAGCGGTGGATTGGTGGAAAACGGCACCGTAACCTGTCCCTGGCATGCCTGGAGATTCCGCCTTTGTGATGGAGCGTGGGCCGATAACCCCAAGCTTAAAGTAGCCTGCTACAAGGTGATTGTGGAAGCTGGGGAAATCTTCATTGAAACTCCACCTGTTAATCTTCCCAAATAATTCATGGACCCGTTGGAAGTGCCTGAAAGTTACAGGCTAGAAATAATTAAGTAAGAATCATTCAATTGTGGAGGAATTTGCATGCCAGTTCAAATCCAATGGTTGTATCACCGAAAAGGCTGAACGACTTGCGTAAAAGCTCAGGGGTTCCTTGAGTCCATGGATCATCACATTGCGGAAACAGTAGACGCCACCAAGGTAAAGCTGGGTCGTGAAGATGCGCTAAAACTTGCCAAAAAAGTCACCCGCATCATCGCAGGCAAAGGCAAAAAAATCACCAGCCTTGATATGAAGAAAGACAAGCCGGATGAGGAAACCCTGACAGGCATCCTGCTGGGGCCCACTGGAAACCTCCGCGCACCCACCATGATCGTGGGAAACACCATGCTTGTTGGTTTCAACGAGGAAGCCTATGCAATTCTGAAGGATTGATCAGTATTTCGAGCGGGGGGTGTGAACCCCCCGATGACTTTATTTGTTATTTCGCCAACCGGAATCGCAGTTGTTTCGCAAGCTCTGCCAAAATGGTCTTATGGGCAGGGTCGTTGGCAAGGTTTTTCATCTCTTTGGGATCGCTGGAATGATCGTAAAGCTGTAACCCCTCAGCGCCTTCGTTCCATTCCGTGTAGCGGTATCTTTCCGTGCGAAGGGAATAACCCTGAATTTTCTGGAACATGGTCTGCGTGATGGCAGGCCGGTCCCACGAGACTTTCGGATTCTCGAGCAATGGCTTCAGGGATTTACCATCCAGATAATCCGGGTACTTCAGATCGCAAAGGTTTGCCAGAGTGGGATAAATATCCAGCATCTCCACGGTGCGGATCGAATGGCTGCCAGCGTTTTTTGCCTTGGGAGGAGCAATAATAAGAGGCACCCGTGAAGATTCCTCAAAGATGCTGCGCTTTTGCCAAAGGCCATGTTCCCCCATGTGGTAGCCATGATCGCTGGTGAAAGCAATAACGGTGTTTTCGCCCAGTCCAAGGCGATCCAATTCCCTGACAATTCTGCCGACTTGGGCATCCATGAAGGAAATGCTGGCAAGATAGGCCTGGGTCGCCTTCTTGCGCAAGTCGTCTGTCAACTGTTCCTCGTCTTTTTTGAAGCTTAGGAAAGCGGCGTTTGGAACGCCATTCTTGTGGTTGGCGGAAACCTCAGGCAGAGTGATTTTTTCGATAGGGTAAAGATCAAAGTATTTTTTGGGAGCCACATAAGGTGTGTGTGGGCGATACAGTCCAACAGCGAGGAAAAATGGTTTACCCTTCATTTCGCCAAGCATGCGGATGGCCTCGGTCGCGCCGATGCCATCGGTTTGTTCCTCATCGGTTCCATCGGCAGCCAGCCAGCTAAGGGTTCCCCCAAACTGCCCCTTGGTAAGGGAGAAGATTTTATCCTCATCGGATTTATCCCGACCCTTGGGGTTGATTACTTTTTGCCAGGAATCCTTATCATCGAGGCCATCGGTGCCAATACCATTTGGAACATTGTAATGATAAAGCTTGCCCACCCTGGCGACTGCATAACCATTCTGGATGAACAGTTGTGGCATGGTAACGGTATCGGGAATCTTCTCGCGAAAATGCGGGCTGCCACCATACTTGCCCGCTGTGGACATTCCGGGGTTTGTCTTCACACCAGTGATATCCGGTCTTCTCCCTGTCAAAAAGGAGGATCTGCTGGGGCTGCAAAGTGGAAACTGGCAGTAAGCATTATGAAAACGGACTCCACGCGCTGCCAACGCATCTATATTCGGGGTCTTGGCGTAAGGATGTCCATAACAGCCGATCGATGTATTCAGATCATCACTGACGATGAACAGCACATTCTTTTTTTCCTGGGAAAAAGAAAAGCCGGGAATGGCAACGAGAAGCAAGCCGCACAAGAACGCGTTTCGAACCATGGGAACGATTCCTTAACCAATGAAGAATATGCATCTCAAGCTAATGGCTGGAAAAAGATTTCGCCAACGAATTTGGCGGTGCATAATAAAAATCCTTATGAAACCACTGGACCGGAGTTTTCTCATGGATCGCATCTTCTGGCGTATTTCGGTAATTCTTCTGATTCTAGGCTGCCTTCAAATTCCGCAAGCTTTAGCTGAAATAAATCTCAAACGCCTGGATGCCATCGAGCCGGTAGTTCAAGAAGCTATTCAAAGCAAACGGGTGCCCGGAGCGGTGGTGTTGGTGGTTCATCAGGGAAAAGTGGTTTACAAAAAGGCATTTGGAAACAGGGCCGTGGAACCCTTGGTGGAACCCATGACCACCGATACCATCTTTGACTTGGCATCCTTGACCAAGCCCATTGCAACGGCAACTTCCATTTTCAAGCTTCTGGAAGCGGGCAAGCTTAGGCTTAGTGACCCGGTAACCATGTACTTTCCAGACTTTGGCGCCAACGGCAAGGAAAAGGTCACTCTGGAACACCTGCTGACTCACACATCCGGGTTGCTGGCCGACAATTCTGTGGCGGATTATCAGGAAGGCACAGAGCAGGCCATGCAGAAAATCTGCAACCTGAAGTTGCTCGCACCTCCCGGCGAAAAATTCACCTACAGCGATGTCGGGTTTATTGTTCTTGGTGAAATCGTGCGCAAGATCTCGGGAAAAGGCGTGGATGAATTCTCCCGCGATGAGATCTATATTCCCCTGGGCATGAAGGAAACAGGCTATAACCCTCCCGATTCGCTGAAAAGCAGGATTGCACCCACCCAGAAAGAAAAGGAAACCATGCTGCGGGGCACCGTGCATGACCCTCGCGCAAGATTGATGAAAGGGGTTGCTGGCCATGCGGGCCTTTTCTCCAGCGCCGATGATCTTGCGATTTACGCATCCATGATTCTTGACCCATCCAAATTTAAGGGGATTTCACCTGCCAGTGTTCGCAGCATGAGCCAGGCCAGAACAGTACCCGGAGGATGGAGAACTTTTGGGTGGGATTGTGACACCGGCTTCAGCTCTAATCGGGGAGATCTTTTCCCCCGGGGCAGCAGCTTTGGTCATACTGGTTTTACCGGAACCTCCATCTGGTTTGATCCCGGTTCGCAAACATCGGTCATCGTGCTCAGCAACCGTGTACACCCAAATGGCAAGGGGGATGCAAGCCGACTGCGAAGCCAGGTGGCTACCGTGGTCGCATCCGCGGTTTATGGAAACACCATGGTTTCTGAAAGAAAGCAGGTGCTAACCGGGATTGATGTGTTAAAGAAAGAAAACTTTGCCCGACTAAAAGGGGCAAAAGTGGGGCTGGTTACCAATCACAGTGGCAGGGATGTTTCCGGCACCAGCACCATAGATCTTTTGCACAAGGCGGATGGAGTAAAGCTGGTGGCCCTGTTCAGTCCGGAACACGGTATTCGTGGCGCGGTGGATGCCAAGGTGCCGGATTCCAAGGATGAGAAGACCGGCCTGCCTGTCTATAGCCTTTATGGCGAAAGGCGCAAGCCAACCGATGCCCAGTTGGAGGGGATCGACACGCTGGTATACGACATCCAGGATGCCGGTTGCAGGTTCTACACCTATATCAGCACACTTGGATTGATCATGGAATCTGCCTCGGAAAAAGGACTTCGCTTGCTGGTTTTGGACAGGCCTAATCCCATAGGTGGAATCATTTTCAGCGGCCCCATGCGGGATGATGGCAAGGATGTTTTCGTTGCTTTCCACAAGCTTCCCGTGCGCCATGG
>JBEGQX010000204.1:0-19750 GCA_041180805.1 Planctomycetota bacterium | reverse complement strand
TTGGGGTTGGACCGGTGCTGTTCCATACGTTCCCGTAGGGTTCCGGTAAGGGCTTTGCCGTCTTCCTTTAATTCCTCCACATTGGGTGGAGGGGGAGGAGGAGGAGTTCCCAGGATATTTTCCATAACCCATTTACCTCGCTTGACAGGAGAAGTTCTGGTGGGGTTTGAAGTTATGGTCAAAACACCTGCCTGGGTGACTACACCGCCCCGGCGATTATCGGTGAAGTTGACCTTCTTGAATTCCTCCTGGTAACCGTTCATCTTAAGCCCATAATGTTTTCCAAGTCGGCTATTCACAAAGGTATAGTCGGAGTCCAGTAACTCAAGTATGGGCCTGTTTTCCTTGGTGATATGTTCGAAAAACATTTCGGCTTCCCTGGCCATGTCATCTCGCAACTGGTCGTTAAATCCAGGATAAAGTACCTTATCAGGTTGCACCGTTTTCAAATTGCGTAGTTGTAGCCATTGTTCCGGGAAATTGCGTGTGAAGGTTTTTGCCTTTGGATCTTTTAGCATTCGGGTGATTTGTTCTTCCATCACGCCTTTCTCGCGCAGTTTGTTTTCCCTTGCCAGTTGGAAAAGCGTTTCATCAGGCATGCTACTCCACAGGAAATAAGAGAGTCTGCTGGCAAGTTCAAATTGGTTAACGTCATGCGATGTGGTGCTGTTGGGGTCTGGGTCCAGTTCCACATGAAATAAAAAGTGTGGCGAAACAAGAATTGCCAACAGCCCTGCTTTTAAACCTTCGATTGGTTTTTCACCCTTGGTGATCAGCGAATCAGAAAGTTTTTCCAGCTTTGCTACTTCATCCTTGGTAATGGTTCTTCGGTAGGCCCTGTTGCCAATTTCATTGAAAATGCGCGTAATATCCTGCTTGGTTGCAACAGCGGGGTTTGCAAGTTTCAGGTGCTTGGTTACCAGCGCCCTATTCTTGAAGAAAGCCTCCAGCACATCCTCTGCGGCGTCCAAATATTTTTCCATAAGAATTGGGGGCATGGTAAGAACATCACCAATGTGATCGAAACCGTACCCAACATCATCGGCGGGGAATTCCTCGGAAGGATTGTTCTCCACCCCTAAAAGATCACGAATGGTGTTGTTGTATTCCAACCTGTTCAGGCGCCTGAGTGTGACTTTGCCGGGATCTTTGTCGCCTGTGCAGGTAAATTCAAAAACCTGGGAATCCAGCCAGCGGTTCACAACATCAAGTTGCTTTGGGGTGGGCTTTGGTTTGCCCGGAGGTGGCATGTCACCTGTGCGTAGATTGTCTGCGACGCGTTCCCAAAGCTTGAGGTCCTTCTTAATCTCGGCAAGATTTTTGTATTTATCGAGTACGACACCACCCCGGGGTTTCTTCTCGCTATGACACGAGAAACAATGTTTTTTCAAGACAGGAAGGACATCTGCGTCGTAATTTGCAACCGGGTCTGCGGCACAAACCAGTTTGCTGGCAAAAAGCCAGGTTAGCACCACAATTAATGCCAGCTTTGTTTGCCAAGAATAGGAAACTAGGGTTTTCATCAAGGATGCTTTCAGGGCGGGTTTGTCGGCATTTATTCGGTGAGGCAATCAGTATTCATATTATGCTTCAAATCTTAATTTTCTTCAAGCGTTTGGTAATCTCTTCTGGGCTTATCAGGTCCCCTTGTCCAGAGCCTGGGCAAATCCTACAGGTTTCTTCCCAGGCCTCAGGGGTTCCTGCACGGCTTTCCCAGAATGGCCAGGTTTGGCATTGCGCAGGCCTTACCGGGTAAATCTCGCAACCTTTTCCTTTCTCATAGTAAACACAATCACCATTGGCTTTTTCACGCAAAGTATACTGGCTACGGTACTTGCGTGCCCTTAAGCTCTTAAATTCCTCGGGCTTTTCCCCCGTGAAATTGCAAATGCCGGCTATTTCTTCCTCAGTGACCCATACAAAGCCAGGGTCGCCAGTACAGCAATCGCCACATTGGGTGCAACGAAATTTCAGTCCATCCTTGTACCAGGGTTCTGCCATCAGGTTTTGCTTTCTATTCTGGAAATTTCCTTGGATAATCATCTTTCATGAAACCGTCATTATCTATTATCGTCCCTACGCTTCAGGAAGAACAAGGGATAGCCAAAAGAATTGCAACTCTGGCCCAGATTAAAGATGTTGAAATCATCGTTTGTGATGGTGGTAGCAGGGATCAAACTGTTGCCGAGGCTAAAAAGCATGCCCATCTTGTGCTTGAAGGCCCCAAAGGTCGCTCCAGACAAATGAACCTGGGTGCAAGTCATGCTGTTTCGGATTATCTGCTTTTTTTGCATGTGGATTGCTCCCTGGCCAAGGGATTTGTTCAGGTGATTCAGGATGCGCTCTCCAACCCTGGAACAATTGCAGGATGTTTTCAGATGAGGGTGCAGCGAGGCGGGTTTGCCTACCGTTGCATTGAGAAAGCAGCCTCGGCACGCGTGAAAATCCTAAAGCTGATCTATGGAGACCAGGGATTGTTTTTACGCAGATCCGATTTTGAAAGGCTTGGTGGTTTTCCCGAATTGGACTTCATGGAGGATCTTTTTTTTAGCAGAACTCTGGCAAGGCACGGTTCCCTGAAGGTGGCAAAATTTCCCATTGAAGTTTCAGCAAGACGCTGGCAGAAGCATGGAATTATCCGCCAGACCATCCGCAATTGGATTCTTACCATGCTGGCATTTGTGGGTGTTCATCCCAACAAACTGGCGCGGTTCTACCCTGTTTCAAGATAGAACGCCAAGCATACCTTTTTGCCGGTGCCCTTATTTTCCAATGCCCAGCGTGGATAGTCTCGCTGGGTCAGTTTTCATTGGAATTAGTAGAATGCGAATGGATAAAACTTGAACAGGAGTAGCTAGTCATGGCGGCAGAAAAACCACTGGTCTTGATCACGGATTATCTTTCGGAATCAGGGGTGGAAGCCCCGGTGTTGGAATCTTGCGCCGAAATTAAACTTCTTCAAACCCATGATGAGTCGGCCATTGATCAATATGCATCCAGGGCCGCTGGTTTGCTTGTTTTTCACGACATCAAGATAAGCGAAAAAATTATCGCAAAGCTGGATCGCTGCCTTGGAATAGTGCGCTGTGGCGTGGGCTACGATAATGTGGATTTGAAAGCGGCAGGCGCCCGTGGAATTGCAGTTTGCAATGTTCCTGATTACGGAACCGAGGAAGTTGCCGACCATGCGGTGATGATGTTGCTGGCGATTGCGCGCAGGCTTATCATCTGCCATGACGACATTCGCAATGGTGGCTGGCAGCCCAATGTGGTGTTTGGCGCACCCCGGTTGCGTGGAAAAACAGCAGGTTTGGTCGGCTGTGGAAGAATTGGTTCCGCGACCGCGTTACGCCTGAAAGCGTTGGGAATGCGAGTGTTGTTTTATGACCCATTTGCCACCCCCGGTCTGGACAAAGCCTTGGGAATTGAAAGGTGCAATTCGCTTGAGGAAATGCTGCCCCAATGTCTGTTTGTGAGCGTGCATACCCCCTTAACTCCACAAACCAGACACATCATGAACGAAAAGACCATTGGGATGATGCCCAAGGGATCCTATTTGGTGAATACAGCCCGTGGGCCATGTGTTAGTGGCGATGCTGTTGTTAAAGCTTTGGAATCCGGTCAGTTGGCCTATGCGGCGCTGGATGTGGTGGAAAAGGAACCGCTGGAGGATGAACGCATCCGCAAGCATCCGAAAATTCTACTGACTCCCCACAGTGCTTTTTATTCTGTGGAAGGGTTTATTGAGATGCGTCGCAAGGGTGCCGAGGAACTACGGCGCATGATTCTTGGCCAGCCGGTCGTTAACCTGGTGAATGGCCATTGCATGACCAACCCCAGGTTCAAGTTACCCCTAAGCCAGCTTGGTTAATCCCTGGCTTGAATGGATGCATTAAGCACGCGTTGGATGCGCTCATGCGTATCTTCCAGGTGTGCCTTGGATGCATCATCCAACGTCGCAGCCTTGTCACCAAGAATGGTGTTAATGCTGGCATCAATCTGTTTAAGGTGCATTCTTGCAAGGCTTCTGGAATCTGGGATTCCCCCGGAAGCAAGCGCCAGATTGGAAAGCATGCCAATGTGGCTTCTTTGAAGGTTCCTGCGAATAGTGGAAACTTTCAGGTTTCTGTTGGCGGCTTTTTTGCTTTCCGTCGTCACCTCGGTCCAGATTCCATCGCTGAGAGATCTGAATACTTCAGCCACGGAAAGAGATTCCTCGTTAGCCTTTGCCTTAAGCTGGTTGTTTTGAATACGAGCTAGTGTGGAATTATCCAGCATTTGGCCCATAGCCACATTTTGAATTGAAAGAATTCTCTGATACAACGGGAAATCCACACTCGACATCACCCGTTCATTGCCCCAATGCATCCAACGGTCCGATGCAAGCCTTCTAAGAAGTTCGGGTTGGAACTTGAACGCGCTGTCTGCAAAGACATTATCTTGAAGAAATTTCAAGGCTTCCCTCTGCTTGGCGAGATTTACCGGCACAAATGGGTCCCTGCCTTCAGGGTCACCCTTGTGGTCGCGGTGCATATATTCACCGCCCACGAAGTTTGCCGCCAGGGCTGCGGCGTTACCATACTGGTTTAAAAGCACGCTGAATGCAGAACGAACACGCTGGTAACCTTCGCCTCCGTCGATGGCTTTATCGGAAAGGTTGTTAAAAAGATCCTGGGCAATCTGCACCCGGTCCCGGGCATATTGCAGAGGGTCGCTGCCAAGGTCCCAGACATTTACCAATGGGTCCGAGCTAGCCATCATGTCTTCATCGGTTGCGTAGTCAAGCCCGGCCTTTGGAGCCATCTTGGCAATTTGCTGAAGCTTCTCAATCTCACCTTCGGTACCACCGGAAAGTGGTTTGTAAGCGTATTCAATGGCCCAGTAGTCGTAAGGCCCAAGTGTGGTTGTATAGTAGTCGCCCTGTTTCTTGCCCTTGGGAGCCAGGTTTGTCGGGGCGTAATCCATTACCGAGCCAACCAAGCCCATCTTGCGGGTGATGGCAGTGTCGTGTAGCTGGTCATTTTTCAGGAAGGTACTGGCCTTGAAGTTGTGGCGCAGGCCAAGTGTGTGGCCTACTTCATGCATGGTTACTTCCTTGATGGCCTGGGTGAGCAATTCTTCAGGGATTTTTTCGCCGGGCTTCAAAACGTTTCGATCCATGGCGGCCATGGCAGCCAGACTAAGTTCATGCTTCATGTGAGAACTGCATTGGCAAAGGCCATGCTGGCCGGCAAGTTCAATGGCGTTTCTTCGAACGTCCTCCACTCCCTGGGTGGAGCCTGCTGGGTTCCATTCACGATTCAGGCCGGGCAAGGCAGGCATATTCAGGAAGTTCAGCCCACGGCGGGCCTCCTGAATGGTGCTGGCTGGTTCGCTGCCCGTGGGGAAAAGCTTGGACTCCTGACGCCAGAAACGAACCATGCTCGCATCGAAAATGATGTCGGCATCCAATATTTCCCCTGTCAGTGGGTTAGCGCGGGAGGGTCCCATCGCAAACCCCTGGTCCGTGGTGATCCAGCGGAAGGTGTTGTAATTGATGTCCTCGGGGTCGAATTCCTCGTTTTCCTGCTGGCGGACCTCGATCGCGTCGCGGAAACCAACCTTTTCAAACGCTTTGTTCCATTCCAGAATGCCCTCGCGTACTGCTGCCCGGTATTCGTCGGGAACCGACTTCTCTATCCAGAAGACGATTTTCTTGCGGGGAGGGGAAAGCTTGTTTGGGTTCTTGGGGTCGATGGGGTCTGCGCGCTCAAGCCTCCAGCGATTGACATATCGTACGAAGGTTGTGTCGGTATTCTCTGAACTGAAGTCCTTGACCGCCGTAATAAAGTGTCCTACTCGGTCATCAGCAAGGCGGGGCTGGTATCCGGATTCGCTAAGCGAACTAAGTCCATAATGAATGACAACAGTTTCACCCCGCGAGTCAATCACGCTGTCACCACCGCCGCCGTGAAAACCACGGGCCCTGCTGCCGGCATAGGTTGCAGCCACTTCCAGTTCCACATTGCGGGGAAATGCCTTTACCTTGAACCAGGTACTTCGGCTGGGATCAAACATTCCCATGCCCAACTGCGCGAAATCCGACATGAAGATGTCGTTAAAACTGACCAGAACGCTCTGGCGGGCTGGATGAATGGAAACAATTCGCAAAGCAAGAAGAATGGAATCCGTGTAAGTGGTTTCAACTGCCTTTGCGGTTGGGGTTCCAGGCCGGGCAGTGAATCGCACATTCTTTCGAACCAGATGAATCTTGTCCCCAACACGCTTGAAAGATACCACCCATTGATTGTCAAAGTTCAGGGTATGTCCGCCCATGCCTGCACCACGGGCAATGGCAATGGGTAGGAGAAAGTTCCTTTCGAATTGGTCTGGTCGGATCTCAGCGTAAAGTTTTTCATCCTTCAAGTGCAAACGGAAAAGTCCTTCGTATTCCTTGGCACCCTTCACTACTTTGTCAAAATCTTCGAATTTCTTTTCTGGCATTTCCCCCTGACCGGTCAGGGGCTGAACCAAGCCCATGGATAAAAGTGAACCCAAAACCAAGGTAAAGAACGCAAAACGCAGGGACATGGATGTATCTCCAGAAGCTAATGCTAATTGGGCACTTTTCTCCGAGCCCATGCACATAAGCGAATTCAAGTTGCCAGAGTAGATTCATGATAGATGGGGAAAGGAGAAGGAAAAAGAAAAAAGCCCCCAAAATACCCCGATTCGACAACCAAAATAATCGTTACAACCAGAATATTTTTAAAAACAACCTCTTTGCCCAAGCTTGCCTGCTTTTTCGCCGATGAACATGGTTGTGAGCCCCAGCGATGGGGAATGTTATCGCATGGAAGTGTAAAATCATTTCGCAAGGAAGCGAACCATGGCCACCCCAATTTCCCGAAGAACCGCTTTGAAGGGTATCGCCATTGCAGGGGTTCCAACCCTGCTACCAGCCCAGGCTGAGGCCCGGGTGCGAACGAATGGTTCCGTGGTTGGCGCAATGTCCGGGGCCAGAGCCTTGGTGGATACCTTGCTTTCGGAAGGTTGCCAGTGCGTGTTTGGAATACCCGGAGCCCAGGAAAATGAGCTTTGGGATACCATGAAATCGCGGGGATTACCCTACTTGCTAGTAACCCATGAGTTTTCCGCCGCCACCATGGCTGATGGATATGCCCGTGCCACTGGAAAGCCCGGCGTTATAAGTGTGGTTCCCGGTCCGGGGCTAACCAACTCTCTGACTGGAATGGGAGAAGCCTTGTTGGACAGCATTCCCATGGTGTGCATAGTGGGTGATGTTGCACGGGGGGAAAAATACAAGCCTTTCCAAGTGCACGAACTTCCCATGGAAGGTCTTCTGAAGCAGGTTACCAAGGAAGTGTACAGCGCGGAAAAAGTAAGCGACATCCCATGCATCATTCGCAAGGCATTTCAAAAAAGCAGGGAAGGTGAACCCGGGCCTGTTGGGGTGCTGATTCCCTACAACCTTTTCATTGAGACCGACCGCATTCACAGTGAACCTCTGGGTGGCCCGGCACTGGCTTGGGATGATGCCGCTTTCCAGCGGGCCATGGAGCTTTTGGCCCAGGGAAATCATCGGATAGGCATTTATGCCGGCATAGGTTGCCAGGATTATTCAAGCGAACTTACCAGCCTTGCGGAGGTTTTACAGGCGCCGGTTGCAACCAGTGTTTCAGGCAAGGGTGCGATTGATGAATGTCACCCGCTTGCGGTGGGTTGGGGATATGGCCCACAGGGTACTCCCACTGCGGAAAAGGCGTTTCAGAATGTAGATTTAGTCCTGGCTCTCTCGGTGAAATTCAGCGAGGTATCAACCGCCTTTTATTCGCTACCCAAAAAGCCCTGTCTGATTCAGGTGGATGCCTGCAAGGACAATATCGGCAAAGTCATGTGTACAACGGTTGGGGTTCATGCCGATGTGGGCTTGTTCATGGCAAAGGTGTTGGAAAGCGCCGACCGGGTTCGCAGATCATCCAGGGAAAAACTGATTTCCTGCATCGCAAATTGGAAGGCGGAGGATAGTCGGGCAAATTCCATTGCCTGTGCGAAATGTGGTATCGACCCCATGGTCTTTTTGGTGGCACTGAGAAAAGCCACCAGGCCGGATGCATTGGCCTACATGGATGTTTCGCTGAGTGAGCATTGGGCAGCCCAGGCTTTTACGACTCGGGAACCAAGGCACTATTTCAACCCGACGGATAACCAGGCTATGGGTTGGTCGATTCCTGCGGCATTGGGGGGCCAAAAAGCTTTTCCTGGAAGGCAGGTTGTAACTATCACGGGCGATGGTTGCATGCTGATGAGCGCCATGGAAATGTCTACTGCCGCCAGGGAATGTCTGCCAGTGAAGTTTTTCATTCTGGATGATCAAACTTACCATTACATGCAGAAGTTGCAAAAATCCGCTTATCTGCGAACCACAGCGACAATCCTGGCCCGGATGGATTACCCGGCATTGGCACAGGCGCTTGGGTTGGGTTACCACGAGATCAAGCCGGGAGATGATTTGGAAACCTCCATTTCGGCGGCACTTTCCCAAAACGGACCTGTGCTTACTCGTGTGATTACCGATTACGGCCAACGACCTGTTCGATGGATAGAGGCAGTGAAAGATCGTTACACCAAGGAATTAAATGGCCGTCAGAAACTGAAATTCATGGCGCGTCTGGGTGCACGGTCGCTTGATCTGCATAAGGAAAACGACTGATTTTTCTTATGATTTTGAATACATCCCCAAGGACATGATAAGTTCTTGAAATTTGTCTTCTCTTTGGGGTATTGATTTTCATTTACTCTGAATCGATCTGCCATTTTAATGGACTCTTGTAGCGGCGTTCCCCATGCCACCAAGAATGGACATTAAAACATGCGAATCTTCACGATTGGTTTTTGCCTAGCGATGGGTTTCAGCGCAGTGGCATTTCAGCCCACTGTCAGCAATGGCTTGAAAAACGCACTTACCTTTCATGCATCCTTTGAAGAAGACCTGCATGCTGATTTTTGCAAGGGCGACAAGCACTGTTACCTGAAACAGGGGAAGGACTTGGTGAAGGCGACACTTAACGCCGAGGCCAAGATCGCATGTGGGCAGGGTAAGTTTGGCCATGCGCTCTGGTTCCCCAAAAAGGGAAATTTCAGACCGCAGTACAAAGGGGAAAAGGTAGTCAATTACAACGACAAGAATTGGAGTACAACAGTTTCCGTCTGGTTAAGGCTTGATCCGGACAAAGATCTGGAACCTGGATATTGTGACCCTGTTCAAATCGTTGGGAATGACACCAAGAAGGGTTTTATTTTTCTGGAATGGTCCAAGGATGAAACTCCACGCTATTTCAGGTATGCCATCAGGCCTTTGTTTCACATCTGGAATCCGAACAATGTGCAGTGGGCGGATATTCCCTTTGCCAAAAGGCCAATGGTTCAGGTGGAAAAGGCTCCTTTTACCCGGGAACAATGGACCCATGTGGTTTTCAACCTTGAGAACCTGAACGACCCATCCAAAAAGCCATCTGGCAGGCTTTATCTGAACGGCAAATTGCAAGGTTCGATTGAAAACTGGGATTTGACCTTTGGATGGGACCCTGCCCAGGTTTGGATGGTGCTGGGGGCCGCCTATGTGGGTTACATGGATGATCTTGCAGTGTTCAACCGGGCACTTACAGGTGACGAAGTGCGGCAGTTGTACGAACTTAAGAATGGAGTGAAGGATCTTTACTAACTAGCGGTATCCTTTGATTGAATCGCCTTTTTAAAAGCCTCGGTATCCTGGGAGGTTGTTTTGCCAAATTGTGGGCAAGCCACCAATCCCTCGCAGCAGTGAAGTATTCCGAATCCGCCGCATTCTTCGCATGGACGGTTCATATTTTTGCTGACTTGAACTCCGGTTCCCTCGCAGAAATCGCAACGCATTGGTTATTCACTCTTGTTAGACTTCGTCAATCACAACGAGGTTGTCACGATGAATGGCTTCCTCGTATGGGGTGGAACCCAGAACAGCCATGATTTTGTCGGTACGCAAGCCGCGGATTTTTTCCAGATCGTTGCTGGAGTAGTTGCAAAGGCCGCGTGCAAATTCCTCGCCTGAGGGGTCGCAGATGGAAATTACCGCACCCTTGTGGAAGGATCCTTCGATCGATTGAATACCGGCCGGCAGCAGGCTTTTACCCTTGGAACCAAGCGCGCTGCGGGCTCCTTCATCAACGATGATTTTGCCCAAAGGCCGGGCAGCCCACCCGATCCACCTTTTCCATGCAGGCATGTTTTCCTGCGCAGGCATGAAAAGAGTGCCAACCGGTTCCCCGGAAACAATTGCATCAATTATTCCTGGTATCGATCCATTTGCCATGATAACCGCTTCGCCAGCCATGGTTGCCAACCGTGCGGCGCGCAGCTTGCTTCTCATGCCACCACTTCCCAGAGTGCTTTTGCTGGCGCCAGCCTTTTCAAGCACTTCCCGATTGATGTGTTTGACGGTATTTACCAGTTTGGCATCAGGGTTGGTGCGTGGGTCTCCATCGAAAAGGCCGTCAACCACGGTCAAAAGCACAAGCAGGGGTGCCTGAAGCAGGTTTGTTACCAATGCGGCAAGCGTATCGTTGTCCCCGAAGCGAATTTCCGCAACGCTGACGGTATCGTTTTCATTAATGATGGGAAGGCAGCCAGATTCAAATAGGGTTAGGATGGTATTACGAACATTCAGGTAGCGTGTTCGGTTGTCAAAGTCGCCGGCGGTAAGAAGTATCTGTGCCGTGGGAATGTTATAGCGCGCAAGGGAATCCTCGTACGCACGCATAAGAAAGGATTGCCCCACGGCTGCACAGGCTTGCAGATGTCTGAGGTCGGTTGGACGTTCCTTGAGGCCTAATCTACCCATGCCGGCACCGATGGCTCCGGAGGATACCAGGGCCACTTTTCTTCCTGACTGCCGCAGCCGGAAAATCTGGTCTGCCAGCCGATCCACTTGAGAGGGTTCCAAGGTTCCGTCCGCCCGGGTTAGCACATTGGTGCCAACCTTGATCACAACCGTGTTTGCACAACTTAGGACTGCCTTGCGATCCTGATCCATTATGGTAAAAACCTCAATCTGGGAAAAAACCAAAGAATCCTTTGAACTTTTTCAAGGGACACAGCGTCTTTTATATGATGTGGATTTTTTCCGACCCCTTGGATTGGGTCAAGGCCGGTGTTACAATTATGTATCGCAATTGGACTGGTCCATTGAGCGGTCCTGCTGGCTGAATAGTTCCAAGATGGAGCTTTCCTTGTGAATGAATCAGGATTTTCTCTCCGGTTCACATGCTTGTTGGCATTAATAGGCTGTTTTGTGCCTGAATTTGCATTGGCACAAACCCCCATGATGACGGATTCGCGCCTGTTGCTTGCTCAAAAGCTTGATCAGGATGGCGACCTGATTCGGGCTTATGAAAAATATTTGGAATATTTGATCGCTTTCCCGGACGATTCCGCTGCCAAACAGTCTTTAGGCCGTATCGCCAGGCAAATCAAACAGCAGCTTCGACTCTCCAATCCGGACTACCGAAAACTACTTTTGGATTTAAGGTCCAGCCAAGCGATTGACCTCTACATACATTTGGTGGATCTATTGGCAAATAATTACGTGGAGCCAAATTCTGCACGTCCCAATCTTTTAATTCAACATGGGTTGGATGAAATTGGTTTTCTCTTGCAGCGCCCAATGGCATTGGAGCCGATTCTCGGAGCTCTTGAATTCCCTGAAGATTCCCGGCTGGAGGAAACTTTCCAGCGTTTTCGCACCAGGCAGGTACCCAGCTCGGCCGAGCTAAGGGAGCATTTGTTAGAGTTTTTAGGGGAAATAAAACAACTTGGGCTAACTCAAAAATCGACTCGATTTGCTAATTTATTGGTCATGGAACTGGCACATGGTGCCTGCCATGGGTTGGATGAATATACCATTTTCCTGAATCCATCCGAAAAGCGAATTCTAGAGCAGGGAATCGCGGGAAAAGTTCCCAGCGTTGGTTTGCAACTAAAGTTGGCAAATCAATTTCTTGAAGTTTCCAGTGTGTTGCCGGGCAGCCCCGCGCAGGAAGCCGGCTTGCAAAAAGGTGATCAGATCCATGCATTGCAGGGAATTGCCGCCTCGGAATTATCTTTGCCACAAGCACGCGGTTTGCTTGCGGGAATGGATGGTACCGAATTGCTTGTTCACATTCGTAATGAAGGCGCTTCCCTTCCCACGGAAATTCGGCTGACCCGCAGGTTGTTGAATACTCCCAGCGTTGAATTTGAAATGGAAGCGCTCGCGGATTTGCCAGTCGGTTGGATTAGGGTCAGTCATTTTCAGTCCACAACATCTTCCGAATTGCGGGAAGCATTAGCCCAGCTTCAAACGGCGGGGGTTCATGGCCTTATGCTGGATCTGCGGGGTAATCCCGGCGGGCATTTCAAATCTGCCCTTTCCAGTGCGGAATCCTTCCTTTCTCAGGGAGTGCTGGCACAATGCGAAAGCCAGTGGAAAGAATTTCAAAAGATGTTTACTTCGGCAGGTGTGAACCCCTGTGTGCTTCCAATGGTTATTCTGATAGACCAAGACACCGCAAGTAGTGCGGAAATGATTGCCATGGCCTTGAAGGAAAATGGCAGGGCAAGGGTTGTGGGTGTCAAAAGTCGGGGCAAAGGAACTATACAATGTTTAGTGCCCCTTGATAAAGCCCCGTGGGATAAACTTCCCGGTGGTATTCACCTGACTGTTGCCCGAATGAAAAGTCCAACCGGCACGTTGTTAGATCATGGTATCCAGCCTGATATTACCGTTGAAGGAAACTCCGAGGTTTTGGCGACCTCCGCGAAGGTTGAGCTTTTGCGCTTGCTGGGCAAAATGCCTGAAATGAAATAATTTAAATTCTTTCCCGGTTCAATCTCTTGGATATCAGGGCTGCACAATAACCCGCCTTGAATCCAGCGTCGATATTTACCACTGTAACATTGGCACTACAGGCATTCAGCATGGTTAAAAGAGGTGCCAATCCATTAAATGCGGTGCCGTAGCCAATACTTGTTGGAACCGCAATCACAGGGCAATCCACCAAACCACCTACCACGCTCGGAAGTGCCCCATCCATTCCAGCGGCAACTACAATTGCGTCCGCCTTCAAAAAGTTTTCCTGCTGCCCCAAAAGCCGGTGAAGTCCTGCCACACCGACATCTGCAATCAGTTTTGATTGAACTCCAAGCGCTTGAATGGTGGAAACGGCCTCATAAGCCACAGGCAGATCCCCAGTGCCTGCTGTAAGCACGGGGACATAACCAGAAAGGGCAGTTGAAGTTGAATTTTTAATCAAGCAGGTTCTACCGATAAGATCAAACTCGCCTTTGGGATAAAGGTGTTGTAGTTTTTCGGTTTGTTCCTTGCCAAGTCTTGTTACAAAAGTGTCCTGTCCGGATTCCACAAGGTTGTTGACTACTCCGGTAAGCCATTCAACCGTTTTACCCTCGGCTAAGATGACCTCTGGGAAACCACACCTTCGTTTGCGATCTAGATCTAACCTGGCGATTACAGGCGCCCCAACTTGGGAAACCATCGCGTTTTCCAAAGCTTGCTCAATGGTTAATTTGCCGGCGCGAACCTGTTCAAGAATAATTTTTAAATCTGCGTTTGCCATTATTTTGCTCCATCAACATATTCCCTCAAGATTTTAGGGAGTAAAAGCCCTTTCTCCAAAGGATGTTAACAGGTTCTTCCATATGGGGTCATAATCCTTTACGATGTTTTAGAAAACTTTTTTAGGGGAAACACCATGATACGCTTGGGTGTGGTTGATTTTGATACTTCCCATGTTGTTGAATTCACCAAACGATTACTGCACAAGGATGTTGCGGAAGATCAATTTGTTGATGGCGCAAGCATCGTGATTGGGTGCCCTGGGGAATCCAAAATGAGTCCCGAGCGGATTCCCGGATATGTGGAAATATTGAAAAAGTATGGAGTGAAACTTGTTGATAAGCCGGGCGATATGATCGGCCAGGTGGATGGGATGCTTATTTCCTCCCTGGAAGGTGCCGCACACCTTGAAAGGGCACGACCTTTTCTTGAAAAAGGCATCCCTTGCTTCGTTGACAAACCTTTTACCTGTTCCAGTGATGATGCCAAAAAAATCGTGGCATTGGCCAAAGCAAATAACACCCAGGTCTTCAGTTCTTCCTCCCTGCGATACACACCGGAACTGGTTCAGTTCATTGCCAACTTGGGTTCCAATAAAGTGCACGGCGTGGTTTCTTACGGACCTTGCAGCCTTTACGAGGAAGATCCAAAGAGAAATCCAGGGCTTTATCACTACGGTATTCATCCCTTGGAAGTGCTTTACACTCTGATGGGCCCGGGTTGTAAGCGTGTCACCAATACCCATCAAAAGGGGGTTAATTTAGTGACCGGCACATGGGAGGATGGAAGAGTGGCTTCCGTGCGTGGTATTCGATCCGGCAAGGCGGATTACGGTGCCTTGGTATTTACTGACAAGGGGGTTATTTCCCTGCCACTATCCACCAAGTATATTTACAGGGAACTTCTCAAGCAGGTTGTAAGCTTTTTCCAGAATAAAAAGTCGCCACTGGATAACGCCGTGACTGTTGAGATGATGGGCTTTATTGAGGCAGCCAACAAAAGTGGCCTGAATCATGGCTCGGTGGAAACCGTCCCGGTCTAGCAAAAGGCGAAGCATGGCAAAGAAGAAACCAACCCGGAAGGTCCAAACCGGGAAAAAAAAGCCCGTTAAAAGATCTTCCCCCAAGAAGGTAGCCTTGGCTCCAATCTACCCGGTGTGTGATTTCACAGAAGCCATGGAACGTGTGGGCGGAGATCAACTTTTGCTAAGCCAGGTACTGGCCATCTTTCATGATGAAATACCCAGGATGTTGAAAAACCTTCGTGAATTTTCCAAGAAGAAACTCCCCAGGGAACTTTGGAACGAAGCCCACAAAATGAAAGGTGCTTCCAGTCACTTTGGTGGATCGGAGCTGGTGGAGTTGCTTTCGCATATTGAAGGGTTTGCCAAGGCAGAACAGTATAAGCAAGTGCCTTCCAAACTTAAGGACCTTGAGAATGCGGTGGTGCGGTTTAAGGATTGTGTAAGCCAGTGGCCTTTGCCCTCCGGCGGAACTGTGATCGTGTAAAAGTTACAAATCTTTGTGTAATTTGTGCAAAACTCCCCTTTTGAAAAACTGATCTTCCTTTTCGAAAGTCATGTGGATATACGCCACCCTCCTTTCCATGCAGAGGTGTTCATTCTTCTTGGCAAAGGGCTTTTGTTACCAAATTATAACGGACAAGGATGTCTGGGGTAGCTGGTAAAAAAGCAAGGCTGACTGGAGAAAGTAGATGAGCAAGGAAGCTCTAAAGTGGATTTTAGCCTGCCTGCCTGCATATGTTTTTTTAGTGGCGGCTCCTCCAAGAGCCGGGGCAGGTTGAACCCCAGCAGGATGTGCTCCTGGCAGTTTGCCAGTATTCGCACAACATTCCGTGCCAGCAGCTTTTCTTCCGCCTCAGCGACAGGCTGCGGTTCCTTCTCAGGGCATGGGCTTTATGCCAGCCAATTTTCAACCTCATTTGCAGTCAAACAATCAAATTGTTGCCCAGCCTCCGGTACCCACCAAACAGGTGATTCGCGCTCAAGCCCCCGACCAAGTTCCGGCTGCTAAATTTTCCATGCCTTCTCCCGAGCAGTTGGGAGTTGCCATGCCGGTTTCAGCCAGTCTGCCAGCAACCGAGGTAAATTGGATTTCTGTCCATCAAAAGCTTCGGTCAGCCGGTTCTGTTTCGTTTCAGACAGATCGTACCCAAACTGGATTCAAGTTTACTTGCATGATCCCGGAAAAAAAGCAGGGTAATATGCACCGGTTTGAAGCTTCCGCTCCCACCGAACAGGAAGCTATTCATCAGATGTTGAAGCAAGTGGATGCCTGGCTTGCGGTGCAGTAACCATTAAAAGACTTCCAACACCCATGGGAACCAACCCCATGGGTGTGTTGTTTTTGCCAGTGATTTTTCAAGGTTGGATCAGATGCTGTGAACTTACTTCCAGTTTGCGGTCATCAATAATTGAAAGGTAAAACACGAGATTTTTCATGTCTGGAAGTGTTGCCAAAATCTCGTTTCCTTGAATGTTGGCGCCGATACTTTTCCATTCTCTCTTTTGCCAGGGGCCTTCGTTGATTGCATAGTGCAGCATTGCTTTTTGCACCGAGGCAGGCAAATCGACCGAAGCGCGTGTTCTGCCATCCTTCATCTGCAATTCACCCAGTTTCAATAATTGTTTACCAGAGTTGATATGGCTGTCGATAAATGCATCGACTTCACCGAAGGTCCAAATGTGGCCATGTGGCATGCGAACTTTGATACAAATGGTTTTGTTTTCTTGCACGAGGTTGTAGCACTTTTTGTAGCTGTCCAGAGGGTAGGCAAAATCATTGGTGCCATTGATGAAAAGAATGGGGCACGATGCTCCAGGCAGGTATTTGGAAGGATCAAAATTTGCCACCCATTTTGTTCTTTTGTCTTCAGGCATTTTGTCGAGGTGAGATTCTTTCCAGACGCTATTTTCATGCAGAAATCCACAGCCATAAACCGGAACTGCTGCTTTGAATCGGTTGTCCAAGCCTGCCACTATGCAGGTAAGGTATCCACCCCAGCTAATGCCGGTGACTGCGGTACGATTGCGATCGACTTCGGGAAAACTGGCAATCAGGGAATGTCCGCGGATTACCGCGGATACAGCATGATAAGTCCACATATCACGGATATTATCACCGGTGAACTCCAGGAACTTTTCCTTGTCGGATTGGTTGGGTCCTCCATCATCAAGCCTGCCATTGGGACCATGGCCGGCAAGATCCATGGCCAGGGCACAGTAACCACGTTTTGTCCAATGTCTTACCCAGTCGGGGAACGCTTTGCCCCCGCCCCCATGAACCAGCACCACGGCGGGAAAGGGTCCGTTTCCTGCAGGCTTGCCATAGTAGGCAAAGATGCGGGTAGGCTTTCCCTTGTAGGTTTCGCCGGGATAATAAATCTGCCTGACACCGTTGGATTCTTCCCCCCAAGTATGAGAAATCTTTGCTTCTTGCAGTTCCTTCACATTCCAAGGGCCACTGAATTTAGTGGCCTCGTATGCTGGCAAATTCAAGCAGAGAAACAATGGCAATAATAAATTCGACATGAAATCACCGGTGGGTCAGAGTAATGAACTTTCGAAAGGCTTAGGTTAATGCTTCTTGTACAAACAGTGAAGAAAATAGCGAAACTTTTGGGGAAAGGTTGCTAAAAATGATTTTGGGGAACATAATTTAAAAGTTAATTCCCACCTTGGTAATGTGAAAAAAGCCAATGAACCCAGGTTTTCTAATAGTTGTGATGACTCTTATTTGGGGTTTTGAGACTCCTGGAGAGATTACTTTTGAGAAGGACATCCGCCCGATCTTCAAAGCCTATTGTCTTGATTGCCATGGAGCTGCTGAGAAACCCAAGAGCGGGTTGGATCTTAGGTTAAAAAGATTTGTCCAGAAAGGCGGCAAGTCAGGTACTGCCATTAAGGATAAAGATCCCATAGAAAGTTTACTTGTTCAAAGGATGAAATCGGGGGAAATGCCGCCGGGTGAAAAGAAAGTGCCTGAGGATAAGCTGGCCCTGATTGAGAAATGGATTCTACAGGGGGCAAAAACTCTTCGGCCTGAGCCTGAAACACTGCCCCAGGGAATAGGAATTACAGAGGAAGAAAGAAATTATTGGTTCTTTCAACCGCTGGTGGGCCCCAAGGTACCATCGGTTCAAAACCAGAACATGGTTCGCAATCCAATAGATGCATTTGTGCTGGCGCGGTTGGAACAAAAAAAACTTTCACTTAATCCAGAGGCATCAAGAAGGGTTCTTGCCAGAAGGGCCTTTCTGGATTTGACGGGCTTGCCTCCAACCTTGGACCAGGTTGAAAAGTTTGTGAACGATCCTTCCTCTCTTGCGTACGAAAATTTGGTCGATGAACTTTTGAAAAGCCCTGCTTATGGGGAAAGGTGGGCCAGGCACTGGCTGGATGCGGCAGGTTATGCCGATACTGAGGGAGATTCTCCAAATGATTCGGCTCGTCCTTACCTTTACAAATACCGTGACTACGTGATTCGAGCCCTGAATGCCGACAAACCATTGAATGTTTTTGTTGCAGAGCAGTTGGCCGGAGATGAGTTGGCGCCCAAGCCGTGGGATGATTTGCCATTGGAGAAAAGGGAGCTTCTTGCAGCAACCGGTTTTCTACGCTGTGGGCCGGATATCACAGCCGGTGGTGGAGGAATAGCCGAAGCGGAGCAAACCTTCACAGATGCTATTAAGATTTCAAGTTCGGTGTTATTGGGTTTGTCGGTGGGTTGTGCGCAATGCCATGACCACCGTTATGACCCCATCAGCCAGGTGGATTATTTTCGTTACCGTGCCATATTTGAGCCTGCTTTCAACCCCGGGCAATGGCGTAAACCAGCCGAAAGGCTTGCTGGCTTGATGAGCAAGCATGACCGTGAAAAAGCGGCCTCTGTCGAAAAGGAAGCCCAGTTGCTGGCGGCAAACCTTCAAGCCGAAACCACCAAGACTATCAAGGCTATCTTTGAAACAGAACTTAAGAAAACCCCTCCCGAGGTTCAGGAAGAACTTCGCAAGGTGTTCGAGACCACTGAATCCAAAAGAACAGCGGATCAAAAAAAGCTATTTGAAAAATATCCCAAGCTAAACGTGCGCCCGGGAATTATCGATCAGTATGACACCAAGGCCGGCGCAGAGTTGAAGAAGTTGCAAGCCGCGGTTGAAGCCAAAAGGGCCGAAAAACCCAGGGAAGATTTTTATGCAGTGATGACAGAGGTGCCCAATCGGGTTCCTGCCACCAAATTGCACTACCGGGGCGACTATCGCCAGCCTCAACAGGATGTCATTCCCGGTGACCTCATGATTGCCACCATTCAACAGGGAAAGACATGGGACAGCCCCAGTAATGGCAAAGCCGATTCTTCTGGTAGAAGGCTGGCTTTTGCCAGGCACCTTGCCTCCGGGAGTCACCCTTTGTTCAACCGGGTGATGGCAAACCGCTTTTGGATGCATCATTTTGGCCAGGGTATCGTGGATACTCCGGGTGATTTTGGCAAACTTGGCATGTCGCCTTCCCATCCGGAACTTCTGGACTGGCTGGCCTTGGAGTTACCCCGTAACAACTGGAGCCTGAAAGCTTTTCACAAGTTGATTATGACTTCCGCCACATACAGGCAGTCATCGGCCCATCGTCCTGAACACGATGCCGTGGATTCCAACAACCTTTTGTATGGCAGATTTCCCATGCGGAGGCTGGAGGCAGAGACCATTCGGGATTGCGTTCTAAAAGTTAATAATCGGCTTGATTCAGCCATGTTTGGTCCTGCGATTCCCTTGAAGGAAGATGCGGCAGGGGTGATGCATTACCCAATTGATCAGCCCCGAAGAACCATTTACATGCAGGTGCGCAGGCACAAACCTTCTGCTTTTCTGATGACCTTTGATGGCCCCGGCCTTGCCCCCAATTGCGATAAAAGAGTCCCTTCTTCAGGTACTCCACAGGCTCTTGCTCTTATGAATGGGGAATTTATCCGATCCGAAGCCAACCAGCTTGCCAGACTGATACTGGCAAAGGTTCCGTCGGGTGAAAATGATCGAATTACCCTGGCCTGGCAGAAGGTTTATCAGCGCCCACCCACTGAAAGTGAA
>JBEGQX010000203.1:0-4494 GCA_041180805.1 Planctomycetota bacterium | reverse complement strand
CGTAAAGGTTTTTCGCAACCTGCATGGCAATGCTTTGTCCAACCGGCATGTTACGGTCATAACCGGTAATAGCATCGGTCACACGCGGCCTATTTTCCACGGCCTTCCTTACGGGTCCCTTGGGAATCAGGGAATCATCCTTCGCCAAGTCTTCAGCAAGCTGCCTGTCGATATAAAAAGGAAAGACATAAATTCTGGAAGGGGCATAGGCTGGCCAGGCGGCCTGATTGCCAACCACATTGCTTTTCACAGGTCCCTGTCCATTTGCTGTTGTTGCCAGTGCATAAAAGCCAAAAAGCAAAAATCCAAACCGGAAAAACCTTAGCATTAAATTCATCTGGTAAACCTTCCATGGTTTGCAAAAGGTGACATCTTCGAAAATGATATGAAAAAACAGTTTCATTAATCAAGTTCAACCGGGCGTACTGGCTGAACCGTAACAGTCTGAATTTTGAAATTATTGGTCAGGAAATTATTTCTTTTTCTTTTGCTCTGAACCGGAGTTGCCTGAACCCTTGTAGTTTTCATCCTTACCGATCACCATGACCATGGATGCCACAGGTTTTGGATTGGTTTTATCAGATGATTTGACAAGGGAAACCCTTACAAGATGACCGGGTTCAATTTCACTGGTCTTAGCCTCGTATCCCGGCAGTTTGGCATCAGAACCCTGTCCCTTGAGAGCCTTTAGTTCCTCGGAAGTATAGCGTTTCACATTTCCCTTGTCATCGAAGGCCTGCAAAACCTGGTTGGTGCGAAACTTGGTTTTTTCAGTTACCGGAATTTCCACCTCATTCCAATGGGTAACCAAATGAAGTGATTTTTGCTGTTGAATCTGGGCCTGGATTCTCTGCTTTTGATTCTGACCGTTACGGTTGCCAGCAGAACCACCACCTGTTCGAGGTCTGTTATTATTGTTTGGTTTATTGTTGTTTTGATTTTTGTTGGCTTCCACTGTTTGATAGGGAATCTGAATGACTATGGAACTGCCTGAGGGGGTGGAAACAATCCGGCCATCCAGTGAACTGGCCTGAATGTTTTTGATGTCCACCTTTTGGACTTTGTCATCCTTATTGCCTTTTTTGGCATCCTGTGCAAAAACGGAAAGCGTCATCAATGTTGACAGCAAAACCATTGAGCAAATAAAAATTCTGGTATTCATTGCACATCTCTCTTGGTCAGCACTGTCAAAATAATTCCTAATAATACCATTTTTTAAGCAAGTTCAAAATACCAATAATGTCTTCTCATGTAGTTCTAATTCCTTTGAAATAAGCCTTGTAAACCAAACATATTGGAACCTGGAATATTTATTGCTTGCGAACATTTAAAGAGAAGGTTGAAGCCGGAAGGCCGGCAGAGTTTGTTAAATTACCTTCCGAGAATGGTTTCCATCCGTAACGCGCTGAGACAGGATTTCTAACCTTGGTGCTGGAAAGCAAAATGGTTCCTTTTTCCAAAACTACTTCTGCCTTAAAGAATACATCATCTTCGCCTGCAATTTCGAAACTGGCTGGTGTTTTACCATCCGCAGTTTTTAAACCTTCCAATGTGTTATCAAACGAGATTTCCAAAGAATTACCTTTCTGAAGAATTGTTTTGGGTTCAGGTCCACCCTTCGGAACATTCTTTTGGTAGGTTTTGGCTAGCGCGCAAAGTGCAAGGCGCCTGCCAACTTCTTTTTTATTCGTTGGGTGCACATCGGAAGGGTGTCCAACATCGCTGGTGACTGCCATGCCAGTGTTTGGAATTTCTGTTGCCATTCTTCTCTGACTATCCCTGAATTGGGGCCAATGAAGGCATTGGTAGCCTTTTTCGGTTCCGATGCTGGAAAGCTGGCAGTAGTAGAATGGAAAGTCACCATTGTTCCATTCTTTTCTCCAGTCTGAAACCAGCAATTTAAAAAGTGGTTCGTGCTGCAAAACACGGGGCAGGGAAAGAGAATTGCTTTCGCCCTGATACCAAATGGCGCCCTTGATGGGAAATGGGATTATAGCTTTGATCCCATAATTCCATAGAAAACTTGGTTTAAAAGGGTGCAGAGGCCCATTTTCATCCTTGGGTGCTTCATTTGCTTTCAGGCCATTAGAAATATTTTCCATGGCACGCTTTTGGCACCATGCATCCAGGACAGGGTTTTTCACCCAGTCGCCCATTAATATTGGTTGTAAAGCAGGGTCACTAGCAATTGCTTTGGAACTGATCCAAGATTCTGTGGGGCTTCCACCAACCGCCATTTGGATGATCCCCACGGGAATATCCAGTTTCTGGTTGAGGTTAACTGCAAAGTAATAAGCGACCGCGGAAAAGTTCCTGGCATCCATGGGGGTGCACGCCTGCCAGCTTCCGCGAAAAAAATCTTTGGAGTTGTACCGATCTAAAACATCCTTGCCGAATGCCCTGGTAGGGTAATTCTGCCCCGCATAACCAAGGTTAAGAAACCGAATCCGGGGATAGTTTGCATTAGGCAGTTCCGTTCCCGCATGAGCTTCCAGGCGCAGGGGCCATTCCATGTTTGATTGTCCAGCAGCAAGCCATATATCCCCCACAAGAATATCCCTTAATTCTAAACTTTCATTCCCTTCTGAAATGGTGAGGGTTGCTGGAACCTTACTGGCTTGAATAGGTTTAAGCTTTGCCAACCATTTGCCATTGGCATCCGCTTTGGCTTTTTCTTTCTGACCTGCGAAATTCACGGAAACCATGGAATTTGGGCATGCGGTACCCCAGATGGGAATTTCTTTATCTCTGGGCAGTACCATGGAACTTTGGAAAACCAGCGCAGGAACTGGAGGGGATGCAAATAATTGACGGCTAACCAACAAAAGAAACATTAAAAGCAGTTCTTTACGCAGCATAAAATTCCTGTTTTACCAAATGCCAACAAAGGTCAGGTCAATTGGTTTAAGAACCAATCTATTTCAGATTATAAAGCTAATGAAGAAGAGCGAGTTACAATTCCTAGTCTAGCATCTGGAAACTTCTGCTGTTTAGAAGTGCCCACATGAAATCCTGAAGTGTTTCCAATTTTTTGGCGGCGTCACCTGATTGGATAAACTTCAGGGATGCTTCGGTTTCTTGCGGAGTGGGAAATCGTGCAAAAGACCATAAGTAAAAATCGGCAACCACTTCGGTGTCAGACATTTTTGCCCTTAATGCCAGGGCAGGCCTTGCATTTGGATTTTGCAACCGACCCATAATGCTCTTGCCATTGATGAAATGCAGGGCCTGTAGCATGTTGGAACCGTTGTCACGCTCGCACTCACAGGCATCCATACGCTGGGGTTTGCCAAATAGCTTAAGAAATGAACTGTCCACATTGCCATCCGGCAACTGTGCGGCCCGAAATCCTCCGGGTGCCCCCGAATAATTTTCCTGGACGGCCGATGCCTGCACCAAAGAATCCAGAAGGGCTTCCGCGGGAATGCGCCGGGGAATCATCCGGGAAAAATTCTGCTCATCATTGCGATTGCTTTCGTTTGCGATACTGCTGCGTTGGTAAGTCTCCGAGGAAACGATACGCTTCATCAGAATGCGAATATCAAACTTGTTTTCGATGAAATCTTTGGTAAGTGCATCCAGCAAGGCTGGATTTATGGGAGGATTGGTGCTGCGGATGTCATCCACAGGGTCGATAATTCCGCGATGAAAAAAATAACTCCAGACACGGTTTACCAAACCCCGGGCAAAAAACGAGTTATCAGGTGACACCAACCATGCCGCATAGGTCTCCCTGCGATCGGTATCAGTAATCTGTTTTGCATCCTTGCCACCCAGAAACCGCGGGGGCTGAGGTTGACCCGTTCTTGGGTTGGTTGAAAAACCAGCCTGAAGATTCAACTGCACAACCTTGGTGTTTGGCACATTCTGGAAACGAGAATCCTGTCTGGTGCCTATCTGGGAAAAGAAACTTGCAAGGCCAAAGTAATCGGCCTGGGTCCAATTTTCCATCGGATGTGGATGGCAGCGCGCGCAGAGCATTCTAACACCACAAAACACCTGGGTTACCCTTTCCACGGTGTCGTTTGTATCCTTGCTAATGGCAAAATACACCGCGGCAGGGTCATCATTGATTCCTCCACGGGCAGTCACAAGCCTGGCCGCAAATTTGTCCATTGGCATGTTTGAGGCAACCGCACCCCGGATAAATTCGCGAAACATATAAACCGATTGCGAACTGACACTGTTGCGGGAATTTTGCAGCAAATCGCCCCATTTTAAGGACCAATGATCGATAAATTCCGGTCTCTCAAAAAGGCTGGAAATAATCTGATTCCTTTTATTGGCATTCTTTTGTGCAAGGAAGGATCTCACCTCATCCGGTTTAGGTTGAACCCCAATCAGATCGATATAGACTCGGCGTAGAAATTCCTCGTCGGTGCATATTCCAGAGGGCTTTATTTTTAGATGATTGAGTTTTTCCATCACATGGCGGTCCACAAAGTTTCCCTGTGGAACCGGTGTTGGAGTAAAGCCGCTGGATTCACCAAGCAC
>JBEGQX010000202.1:0-7562 GCA_041180805.1 Planctomycetota bacterium | reverse complement strand
AAAATAGTCTCTCCATTTCCATGGTGTTTTATGAGCTTTAAAAACTTGCTGTTTGCTGGGATCGGTTTATTTTTCTTTGTTTCTTCAAGCGCCTTTGCAGTTGAAACACAAGAGAAGAAGGAACCCTCCGTTCCGGCAATTGAGAAAAAGCTCGAGGCTAACCCCTTGGAAAGCATTAATCATCAACTCAAAGAGATACAGCTTTCCATTCAATCCCTTAAATCCATTGATTCCGATAATCGCATTAAAAAAATAGATGCTGAAATATCGATCATCAAAGATCAAATATCCAGACTTGAACAAGCTATCAGCAAGATAAATTCAACTCGAAGCGCTGCTTCCTACACTCCGCCCGTTGCAGCCTCTGCGACAATCAAGGTCGTTAATACCTCCGCTTGGAATTCAACGGTTCTGATCAATGGTAAAACGCACAAGGTGCCTTCCATGCAGACTATTACGCTTGGCAACCAGAATGTTGGTGATTTCACCTATCAGGTGCTTGCGGATAATTATGGCATCATTCAGCCAATAACAACCAGAACCATTGGCCAGAACGAAACCTTCACTATTTCCATTTATCCAAGATAATTTCTAGTTGCCTTCTTGTCCGGGTGGTTGTCGAAATCGATAATTTGCTTATGGATACAAGGCATTATTTTATCATCACTCTGGATGGCCCCGCCGGGGCGGGAAAAAGCACGATTGCAAAATCTCTTGCAAAAGAGCTAGGGTTCGAATTTCTAGATACTGGCGCGATGTACCGTACGGTTGCATTGGCATCCCTCCGGGAGCCACCCTTTCCACCAGACGATACAAAATTAAAGGAAATCCTTAAAAACCTCCATTACCACAATGAAGGCTCAAAAGTCTTCCTGAACAACGAGGAAGTTACAGAAGCAATTAGAACCAAGGAAACAACCGAGGCTTCCGGACTGATCGCTTCCAACCCATTGGTGCGGGAAAAACTAGTGGATATGCAGCGTCAGGCTGCGTTGGGTAAAAAAATCGTTTGCGAAGGCAGGGATCAGGGAACCGTGGTTTTCCCGGCAGCGCAGTGCAAGTTTTTCCTGACCGCTTCTCCGGAAGTACGAGCAAAAAGGCGATTCGACGAATTAAAATCCAAGGGTATTAACGCTTCCATGGATGATCTGATCTCCTCCATGCGAATCAGAGATGAAAGAGATTCCACAAGAAAAGTGGGCCCCCTGGTTGCGGCATCAGATGCAATTCTGATCGACACTTCAAACCTTTCCGCAGCGGAAGTTTTGAACAAGCTGCTTGAGGTGGTAAGGGCACGCCAGCATTCATGAAAAACCTGCTACACAAACTGTTACCTTCCAACGAAACCCTTGAGCATTATTGGTGGTGTGCCAACTATATTTTTTGGAATTATTTTTACACATTTCTGTTCAGCCTTAGAAAGCAGGGTGGAAATAATATTCCCAAAACTGGCCCGGTCCTGTTGATCGCGAATCATGAAAGTTTTCTCGATCCAATTTCTGTTGGTTTGACCTCCACCAGAAATTTATGTTATTTGGCTAGAAAAACTTTATTCAAAAATCCATGGTTATCTTCCTACTTGAAAGCTGTTGGAGTTTTCCCAGTGGATTTGGACGGCGTCGCCAAGGAGGGAATTCGGGCAACTCTGGATCTTTTGCAAAAAAACAAGGTTGTATTGTTGTTTCCTGAAGGGACCCGCAGCGAAACTGGAAATGTTCAAAATCTTCAGCCAGGCATTTTCCTGTTGGCCAAAAAATCCGGAGCCCCCATTTTACCGGTTGGTATAGCAGGCGCTTATGATGCCCTGCCTAGAACTACGCTGATTCCAAACTTTTGTCCGCTGTTTAAAGAAGGAAAGAACGGGGCTATGGCGGTTTCCATTGGCAAACCGGTAACCCCCGCACAACTCGAGGAAATGGGAAGGGAAAAAGCCTTGGTTTTTCTCAAAGAGAAAATACTTGAGGAAATCAACAAGGCCAACGCTTTAAAGCGAAAAAACTAGAACCCCATGCTCGAATAATTTTTGAAAAACAGCTCCTAGTTTTCCATCATGTGCCAGATTTTCTGAACCGCGTCCACGCCCTTGGGAATTTCCGTTTTAGATCCATACTGAACCTGAAGCAATACTTGTGAAAAAGCGTAATATGCTGGCTCCAGCCTGGGTTCCCCATCTGAAATGATTGTTTGAAGTTCGCCAGGGGTACATCCCTCTGGCACAGATAGTTTTCTCTGTTGACACCACGCAAGCAATGCTTTCCATGTATACCCTGTAAGTTGTTTCAGACTAATTTTCTGCCACCCCTCCTGCTGAAAAGGGTTGGAATAATCATAGAAACCTGCGGACTCAGGCTCCTCAACCAGTTCCTGTGAAACCATTTTCTCTTTCGCCTTGCGTTCCTTTTTGTCCAGATTAAACAATTCCCTAAGCCAGGCCAGCAGGTCATATGCCCATTCCAAATGAAAACTCATTTTGAAAATAAAAACATAAATCACAAATAGAAATGTACCAATTCCAACCACGACCTTGATAAGCAGTTCCACAAAACCCATGATTTTTTGCAACCCAGGAATATCAATACTGGGAGCGTAATTGGGCTCAACTTCGGTCACACTTTTTGATGAATCACTCTTGGAATCATCAGATGATGTTTTATTTTTGGAAGCGGAATGTTTTTGTTCTGTGCCAGAGCCTTTTCCTTTCTCGCCTTTCGATTTTTGGGATTCCCCTTCTTTACCACTGCCCTGCTTAATGGAACCATTTTCTCCTTTTTTTTCTCCAGCAGGGCCTTGACCTTTGCCTGCATCCCTGGAGTTTTGTGCATAATCACTGGCATTTTTTTCATGTTTCCTGGAGGCCACCCATGAAACCGGATCTGTAATCCCTTGCGGCCTTGGAAGCACAAAAGCAACCATAAAACATAAAGCTAAAACCAACCCTCCGGAAATCATCCAAAACATGGATGTAAACAATGGCATCCCCAAATGCCTTCTGCGAAGATCCTTGCGAACCGTCAAAAAGCATGTGGTCATCAATAGCCCCGCACAACTTCCCAAATAAACGCCAAGGCATAACGCGTAATAACCCGGCAATTTAGGATCAGAACTGCCTGAAGTTCCACCCGCCAGGCCAAAAACAGGAACTGAAGCCAGCAAAAAATACAAAACCCAGACCCCTCGCCCTTTCGACCCGGTTGGCTTTTTAGGTTTGGCTTTCTTTTGATTGGCAAGGTCTGATAAAACCTCCTCGGCTTCAAAATTATAGTCGCCGGTGATTTCCCTGGTATCCCCCCAAGAATCAGAAACGCTTTGGGCACCTGGGTTCAATTCCCGCTTGATACCTACGGAAGCCAGGTAACCATCTTCATCTGTAAGCCTTTCACCAAGATCGGTAACATCCCAAGTAATTTTGTAAGTCAGCAATCCAACCACCGCCATAAAAATGGTAGCCAGCGAAGCAACCTTCATTTCCCCATTCATCACTGCAAAACCAGCAAATGGAATCCAAGACACCATCCCAAACACAAACGCATATCTACCCGCAACCCTTTGAAGGCCCTCTGTCAAAAACATCCTGCAAACTAGCACTGTGCCTAGAATTTCCCAAAAGACCAACCAATGGGCGGAAGTCCAATTACTGGAAAGAGATGCCCTGGCCAGTAGAAAAAATGAAAACGAAACCATCATGCAAACGATAAAACAAAGACCAATGGCTCCAACAAGGAAGTCCAAAGCTTCGGGCCTGTCGCGATGTTTGTAAACACCCTTTTCAACCATGATTTTCCTAAGCAAGGCTCAATGGAGAAGTTCGATCTATTTGCGACCTGCACATTTGGGGCAATTCATCCGAATTCTCCACATGGCGAATTTCACGAATCCCATTGGAAACAAGCCTTTTAAATGCCCTGTTAAGCCCTTCTTCATCCAATTGCACAAGAACAGCGGAAACGGCAAATCCCTGTTGCTTAAGATTTCCCAAGGCCATTGCCGCCTCTTCGGTGACACCCGAAAGAATGGCTACCAAGGTCAGATCCCTGGGCATATGGGCCGCAACCTCCTGAATCATCTGGGCAAACTTTAAAGAATCAGATTTGATAGCCCTGCCAAGCATTTGCCTAGTTAATTGCAAGTGTTCTATACCTCTTCGAGATGGTAGAAACAAGGGTTGGAGATGATTTGGTCTGCTTGCATCCAGCATGAACGTTCGGGCTTCCGCCCGCGAATCAGCCTCAGGATTTTCAGCAACGCTGCTTTGCTTGACAGAAAAAGCAGCATCTGTTGCATTGGTTGCAATACCGAAAGGCTGGTTTAAAACACAAACAGCATGGGTTAATGCCACTGCAGTATCCACGGCAAGCTCCGACCGGAATGGCTCTCCCCGGGGTGGAAACATCGCCTCATGAAAATCCAGAAGAATCATCGCACCCGCCAGACAAGAAGGCTCAAATACCTTGCACTGAAAAACCCCGGATCGAGCACTTGCTTTCCAGTGAATCCTCGACATGGGATCCCCAGGTTCATATTCTCGAATGCCAGCAATGCGGGTTGGATCTTCAAAAACCTTTAATGTCATTCTAATTTCACCGATTGGCCTTCGGGATGTAAGGTCATACCCGAGCAAGGGGACTATTTTTGGAAGAACAAGAAGGTAAAAAGGTTCGCAACCCACACGATATTTTCGCATAAACCCAAATGGGTCCCCGGTTTCAGCAAGTACAGGACCTATCTGGTAGAACCCTCTATGCAGGCATTCCAATTGATATGTAAAATCCACTGATTGCATGGAGAACAGTGACAATACTTTGAATCTTTTCCCCTTCAGTTTCAAGAATGGATGCCTTGGATCAATCGCACTTTCTGGCAATAAGTCCTCAAGAATCACCCATGGTATTGGGATTACACCCTGATAGCTTATCCGCACTTTCACCCGAACCTTTTCTCCAACCTCGGCAATCCTGCATTTCATCTTTCGTTCAATGCGTAAGCCATTGGCCCAATGCCAGGCCAAAAACCTACTGCAAAAATACACAAGTAGCAGAAGATAAGAGGCGAACGCCAGCAAACCGGAGCCCGCAAGTTGGGAGAAAACCCAAATCAGGAGAAAACCCAAGACCCAATACATTAGAAGTGATCTTTTTCTGAAAGGTACTCCGAAGAAACCGGCACGGGAATGTCCTCAAGGACATCTTTCAAAACATCCTCCGGCTTGATTTTCCTTAACCTGGTCTCCGGCTTTAAAATGACCCTGTGGGAAAGCACCGGGCCAACAAGCTTTTTCACATCATCGGGAACCACAAAAGTTCTACCCTGTATGGCGGCAACCGCCTGAGAAGCCCTTTGCAACGCCAGTGAAGCTCTGGGGCTTCCACCCAACAAAATATCCTCGTGATCCCGGGTGGCGTGAATAATCTCAAGAATATATTCGCGAATCTGGTCATCCAGATGAATGTGCCTTACCGCATCCTGGCAGGCAACCCAATCCGCGGCACTTACAACCGGGGAAATATCCTCAATAGGATGCCCAAGCTGCAAGCGCTTCATCATCATCGCTTCCTCTTCCATGGTTGGGTAACCAAGACTCAATTTCAAGAGAAAACGATCCAACTGCGCCTCAGGAAGTGGAAACGTGCCTTCATGGTCCACCGGATTCTGAGTGGCAATTACCAGAAAAGGCTGTTTCAGGGTGTAAGTCTGTCCATCTGCGGTAACTCTTCTTTCCGCCATGGCTTCCAACAAGGCGGCTTGTGTTCTAGGAGTTGCCCGGTTGATTTCATCGGCTAGCACTGTCTGTGCAAATATTGGCCCGGGCCGAAACTCAAATTCGGATGTCTTCTGATTAAAAATGGATACACCGTTAATATCGCCAGGAAGAAGATCAGGCGTGCATTGGATTCTTTTGAAAACACATCCAACACTTCGGGCCAACGCCCTGGCCAGAATGGTCTTGGCCACTCCAGGCACATCCTCCAAAAGTATATGCCCCTCCGCAAGGTAAGAGGCCAATGCTAAAACGATCTGCTTGCGTTTGCCCAATATCACCTTTTCGATGTTGACGACAACTTTTTCACTTACCGCCTGAACGTGAACCTGACTGGAAGCCGCCGGCCTTTTCTTATCTTTGCCGGAATTATCGCCTGGGTCCTTAGACATATTTCATCCAACTATTTTCAGAGGGGAAAGATCACACCTTTGAATTATCCCAGCAATTAATCTTCGATCAACCTTCTTTATGTATAAACGAGGAAAGGCCCCTCGGAAGGAGGAGCCTTTCTGATTAGCTTGCTATTGTTTCAAGCCTTAGAACTGATCCAGCCAGAAGTGAAAACCGCTGTAATACTTCTGTGGTTTTTGAAGCTCATATCGCCAATGGGGTTCCTTGAATGGCGGATAAGCCATGTATGCCGGGGGCGGCATATAGGGTTGCCCGGGTTTTTCAGGCCATCGGGGCCCCATGCTGGGCCAGTAATTATGCGGGAAGTAGTAATAGGGATAGTGGAAGAAACGCTGTAGGTTTCCATCCGGCGATTGAGCTTGTGCCTGGGAAGAAAAACTTTCCCCCGCAAGCAGCATTAGCATAAGGCCCAAGGCCAACTTCAAAGCAGTCCGAACCATGGTTGTCCTCCTGACAAGAATTCCAATCTATCAATTTAACCCTATCATGGTTTTTCAAGGGTGAGTCCATTTTGGCCCAAATCTTTACAATAAGATTGATGAATTCAATCAGCCTGTTTCGATGGGGAAAACTGATTCGAATGTTAGTTTTGGACACGCTTTCAACTTCCCGGAATTCAAAAAATCATGGAAATCTCTCAAGTTCCTGACAACCCATTGGTTCAACGATACGCCAGCAAGGAAATGGCATCCCTGTGGGCGCCCCAGACACGGTATTCCATCTGGCGAAAACTCTGGGTAGCCCTGGCACAATCCGAATTGGAATTAGGCCTACTTTCCGAAGATGGTAAAACCCCTCGCATCAAACACTCGCAGATTCAGCAACTGGAAGCAAACATCCACAATATTGATTTTGCGAATGTGGAAACCCACGAGCAAAGACTCAGGCACGATGTGATGGCTCATATTCACGCCTATGGGGATATTTGCCCGGAAGCCCGGGATATTATTCACCTGGGCGCCACCAGTTGCTTTGTGACCGATAACACGGAACTGATCCTGATGCGGGATGGCTTGCAACTTTTGCAGAAGTCACTGGTCAGCCTGCTGGATGCCTTCGCACGTTTCGCGCGCAAATATGCATCCATGGAGACCTTGGGGTTCACTCATTTTCAGCCAGCGCAATTAACCACGGTTGGAAAAAGAGCCTGCCTTTGGGCCCAGGACTTCCTGATGGATTATCACGAAATAAGCCACAGGCTTGAGAACCTGCGATTTCGCGGTGTTAAAGGAACCACCGGAACCCAGGCCAGCTTCCTGGCGTTATTCAAGGGCAACCATCAAAAGGTTCGCGAACTGGACAAAATGGTTTCCGCCAAGATGGGATTCACCAAGATATTTCCAGTGACCGGCCAAACCTATCCTCGCAAGGCGGATTCACAGATTCTGGAAAC
>JBEGQX010000201.1:0-30460 GCA_041180805.1 Planctomycetota bacterium | reverse complement strand
GTTTTCCACTCCTTCGGGAAGGTATTTCTTGGTGATTTCTTCCTTGAATGCCTTGATTGCTGCGGCTCGTTCCAATTTGCCTGGAGTTTGCTTCTTCTGGGCAAATTCCTTATAGAATTTGGATTTTAATTCATCAATAAATGGGTTGCCTGCTGGCGCAGGGGGAAGCACTTTTTCAGGAAGCCCCATTTCTTTGCGAAGCTGATGAATCAGATCCACAATAATGCGGATCTGATCGTGAGCAAACAGAACCGCTTCATACATTTGATCTTCAGGCATTTCTTTGGCAAAGCCTTCGATCATGGTGATTGCGTCTTTTGTTCCTGCCACAACCAAGTCCAGATCGCTTTCCTCAACTTGTGCGTAGGAAGGGAAAATTACAAATTGATTTGCCACCCGTGCGATTCGAACAGAGCCTGTGGGCTGCACGAAGGGAATCTGCGAAATATGCAATGCTGCGCTGGAGCCAATCATCGCAAGAACATCTGGATCATAATCCCTGTCAGCGGAAATGGTGGAAGCCATCACCTGAACTTCACGGAAGTAATCCGCGGGAAACAAAGGCCGAATTGGCCTGTCGATAAGTCTGGAAGTAAGGGTTTCCTTGGTGGTGGGCCTGGTCTCACGCTTGATATAACCACCGGGAAATTTGCCTGCCGCATAGGTCTTTTCCCGATAATCAACCACCAGCGGGAAAAAATCTTTGCCAGTATCTGAAGCACCTTCCACAGCGGTGGAAAGGGTCATGGTATCCGCGTAGCGAACAACTACGGCGCCATGAGCCTGTTTTGCCAGTTTGCCAGTTTCAAGAATCAGGGTGTGCGCACCCATCTGTTTTTCTACACGAATTGCTTGCACGTAAACATCCTCCTACAGTTTGGCACGATTGCCAAAGCATGTAAAACAAGTGAATTCAAAATGGGTTTATGAGTGGATATTAAAGGGGAGATACAAGTTAAAATGCATCCAATTTCGAGCTTACGCCGAAAAAATGACTTTTCCAAAAAAGACAATATAGGACTATCCAACTGAGTTCCCTAATTCCATCCAGACCAAGGGAACAACGGAAAGCAGATGATCTGTCGTTAAAATTAATTCCTGCGATTCAATAAATTATTTGCGCAGGCCAAGACGACCGATCAAGTTGGTGTAGCTATTACGATCCTGATTTTTCAGGTAAGCCAAAAGACCTGATCTTTTGCTGACCATCATCAACAAGCCACGACGGCTTGCATGATCTTTCTTATGGCTACGCAAATGCTCATGCAATTCGTTGATTCGTTCAGTTAAAATTGCAATTTGCACCTCAGGAGAACCAGTATCTGATTCTTTGCGGCGATATTCACCGATGAGCTGAGACTTGCGTTCCTTAGTGATCGACATTGCGCTCTCCACCGACCTCCGACAGGCTTACCATAAGCCTTACTTGGTCCATAAACATTTTACTCAATTAAATCCTATCAGTACTCGGGGGGAAATCAATAGGATTGTGTTTTAAATTAAAAAAAGACCCACCTGTTTGGCAGATGGGTCTTTAGAAATCAAAAAGACTTATTACTTCTTGTCTTTCTTTTCAGCAGCCTTGATCTCGGTTACTTCGTCTTTGTCGTTGGTCACAACGATTGCAGGCATGCCTTTGTCGCTAAGTTTGCCAAGTTTCTTGGAAACTTTATCGTCAATTTTGGCATCCTTGGCGATCTTAAGGGTCTTTTCGCCATCTTTCTTGGTCTTCAGGGTAAGGCTCTTACCTTCTTCGTACTTAACGATTGCGCCCTTGTGTTCACCAGCGATTACGCCAACTGCAACGAAAGCAAGTGCAGCCACTGCAAAAAACATACGACGAAACATGGATTTAATCTCCAAAAGGGCTCTTAAGAGCCAAGGTTAAAATTGTCAGGAAACCTTATCCCAACTAAATTCTTAACTTCTAAACACCCGCAACTTGCAGGAGTTTCGATTATGCATTTTATCATGGCGTGATTTTTTCTAAACACAAGAAAAAACCTTGCCTTTCACTATTTTCTAAGATTTACAGCCCATTGGGCGGCGCTTATCAAGCTGCCCTCGTCTGCGATTCCCTGCCAGGCTATGTCATAAGCGGTACCATGGGCCACGCTAGTTCGAATGATGGGAATCCCGGCGGTAATATTAACCGTGGATCTTTTTCCTAGAAGTTTCAGGGCAATATGCCCTTGATCATGGTACATGGCCACAACGCCATCAAATTCTCCCTGGCTTGCCCGTAGAAACAAAGTATCAGCGGGAAAAGGTCCTTGGATGTTCATTCCTTTGGTGATGCATTTATTAACCGCGGGTTCTATGGTTGTTTGTTCCTCATTTCCAAAAAGCCCGCCATCGCTGGCGTGCGGATTGAGTGCGCAAACAGCAAGCCTGGGTTTTCTTTGATGAACCCTGGTAAGTAAATCATCCAATAATTCCGCACGGGCAATAATTCTTTCGGTCGAAAGTTCTTCAAAAACATTTTTCAAGGCGGTATGCAGGGTGACATGTGCCACCGCAAGGTTAGGCAGGGCCAGAATCATCACATGCTCACGAGCTTTGGTTCTGGTGGCCAGGATTTCTGTGTGGCCGGGATAATCCAGCCCGGCCAAGTGTAGCCCTTCCTTATGAAGCGGACAGGTCACAATTCCATCCGCAAAGCCTGCCATGGTTAAATCGATGGCATTTATCAAAAAATCATGCGCAGCCTGACCAGCCTTTGCGCTAATTTTGCACTTGGCAACGTCTGAAAGGTCGGCTGTTGGAATCTTAAGGCAGCTAATTTTATTTGAATTCGGGGATGCTTTTCCCGGATCGGTGATTGTTTCAATATCCCATGAGGGATTAACCAAAAGGATGGCTTTTTTCATCCATTCAGGATCACCAACCACTATTGGCCTGCAGATTTTATTCAAAGCGGGCCAGGCTTTAGCGATGATCTCCGGGCCAACCCCCGCGACATCTCCCATGGTGATCAGCAGCTTGCTTGATGTGTTCATGCCGAACCTTTGCCTGAAAGCTTTGCGAGTAATCTTTCCAATATGGCGGAAGGCTCGATAAAGCTTCCACCTTTCATGCCAATATCCGCCTCAACAAGCCAATTTAGAATTTGCCCTGCCTTTGCCTTGCCTATTTTTCGCAGTTGGGCTTCAGCCGAAGCTTTGCCGAAAGGGGGAACACCTGCTTTTTCCAAAGCAAACCCCATGGCTTTGCCCTGTGATGCCATTCTTGCCGCAAAAGCTAGTTTTCGCAGTTGGGATGCAAAAGCCCCAAGAATCTTTATGGGTTCTTCTCCCATAAGCAACAATTCTTGAAGAACTCCGAATGCTTCAGGTGCCTTACCCTGCGCCAAATAATCAAAAACTTTCCAGATTTTCTCCACCTGCCCGAGGCCAACCAAAAGATCCACATGTTTGCACTCAATGGATGTAAGGTCGATGGCATAGCAGGCAAGCTTTGCGATTTCCTGATCCAGCCTTCCCAAGTCCGGTCCAATCAAGTCAACAAGAAGGTTGGCGGCATCAGTGGGAAGTTTCTTCTTGTGGTTTTCCTTGGCATGATGAACACACCAAGTCACTAGTGATTCTCTTTGGGTTGGAGCCTCGCACAAAATCAGTGCATGCTTGGGAAGTATTTTTGCCAACCGGGTGTTTGAAGGCCAGGAGGTTGTGTCCAGTACCAGTACCCCGTTGGCAGAGGGTGTTTGAAGATATTTTTCCAGGGCATCACGGTTTTTAGAAATGAAATCCGCGGCAGAATCGACCCAGGCCACTCTTTGCCCGCCAAAGAAAGATACAGTGGTTAGTTCTTCGCGAACCTGGGCAAAAGAAGTTTTTTCGCCATCAAAAATGGCGGTTCCCATGTCCTTGTCTTCCCCAAGCAGCATATCGCGAAGGGATTTGGAAACCCTGCGCTTCAAATAATCCTCTGTGCCAGCCAGTACAAAAATGGGTGCTGGTTGAAACTTGGGTAGGGATTGAAGAAACGATTCTGCATCCATCTTGGATGGCTCTCGAGAGGTCTAGGAAATATGAAATTATCCTAGCCACTTAAGAATGCAAATACGAGTGGCTAATCGTTTTTGTTTGGATTGGAGGGGAAAGGTGAAACTGATCCATTTCCTGAACCTGGAAAGGAAGCCGGGTTGGCAGGTGACTTTTCAGGTGATGGTGATGAGGGGGGCGGTGGTGGTGGTGGACTAAATGGTGGCGGATTGTTATTAGAAGGCAATGGTGATGATGGAGGTGGTGGCGGCGTGAAGTTATTGACAGGGGTACTTGGCGCCGCGGATGCGTTGCCTGCACCACCGATGGCAGTTACTTCCGCGCTAATAACCCTGGCTTTTGGGGTTGAAAGGTCCACTTTAACTGGAGCGGTAGTTTCTGCAGTTCCCACATTTCCGGCTAGGTCGGTTGCTTCCACACGAAGGAAAAATTGGTAGGGTAGGCCGTCGTTTGGCAAACGCCAAACGTATCTACCCGTGTTGGGTAGATTAGAGACCGCTGGTGTCCAGGGGCCTTCCGCAGTTTTGGCGTATGAAATCTGGATGGGATTCGGGCCCAAGTAACGATCTGAAGCTGTCCAGGTTATGGAAAGATTTCCTAAATCAATACCCCGGCCGACATCCACACCAATTAGGCGCACAACAGGCCTTGTCTCATCCACCTCAACCCAGAAATGGGGAATATCACCAGATCTGGGGGGTTGTTCCCCAAGGTCAACACCACTTCGGGCTATCAGGGTAAAGCCATAACGACCCTCTTCTGGAACCTCGATGGTGCAGGGGGGATTTTTAGGTGCATCCTGGTCATATTTTCGCCAGGTTCTTCCTCCATCGCGGGTAACATAAACCTCGATTCGGGAAACATCCGATGGCCCCACATCATCGATCTTGTAGTTCAACTGAAACCTTCTGCTTTTCACCATGGAGACATTGCCTTTGGCGCCCGTACCATCCAATGCTATGGATCCGGAACGCATACCATTCGGTTGTATGGCAATTTTGCTTTCGCCAAAATTACCAGCTTTGTCGCGGATGGTTAAGTGTACTTCAATGCTGGAAGACCCCGAGGGATTCCAGTTGTGCTGGCCTTGTGCAAGTTGTTGGGCGGACAAGGGAACCCATTCTTTGCCATCCGCGCCGCGGAATTCAAGTCGCATGGTTGCAAGATCCAGGTTTTCATCGCGGATATCCCAATCCACATTGGCGACCCCATCCTTCAAGATCCCTCGAAGGGTTACTTGAGGAGGTGTTGAATCGACGCAGATTTTTAATGAGGGTGGGGCAAGATTGATGTTGGGTGGAGACATTTTGCCATCCACTTCCTGGCTTTGAACCGCAAACCAGTACCAGCCATCCTTGGGAGAACGGAAAAGAAACTGGTCCTGCGAAGGAATCGCAGTACCAGCAAGGGCGTAAGTCTTTCCAAAATCTTCCGAGACATGAAGCATGATCTTGGAGATTTTTGAAGCAACCCCGGGAGACTTAAATGGGATAAGGAAATTTTTGTCGCGAGAGTAATAAGTTGCAGCGTTGTCTTGCGGATTTTGCGCGATAGAAACAGAAACAAGGGCCAGCAAACCATGAAAAAACATGATTGCAGGGAGGAACTTTCTGATTACAACCTCAACCCTTGGCATGTTTGGCCAGCCATTTAGAACCAGGCGGTTAGTTTGTCATCCGTGACAAACAATAGCGCCTTCTCATAAAGTCGGCATAATTGGCATCAAAACTTGAGAAATCAGCGCAGATTTCCTTTACTACTCAATCTTGCCTATTTTAGCACTCATGGTTTCACTAAGAGTTTTCCAATGGTTTTCTGAGAATCCATCTTTCCACAAACGATTTGGATGTCTCAGCCGGAACAAAGCTTAGGACAAGGGTCATCATGCAAAGGCTGAACACAATCAGACCCATTAACATCGCGAGTCCAAAGTGGAGGAGTACAGAACCCGAAATCATTAACCAGCGAGTGTTTTTATGCCAAACCAGGAATGGAAAAGAGGATTCCAAAATAATGGTAAAAACACAGCCTGTGGTCATTAGGATTTCCCAAAGCAATCTATGTTTTGCCAGAAATGTGATAAGTGCCGTGTATGCCGGAATGTGCATGGGGTTGAAAGAATAATTCGCCAGCACTCCCCACAAGGCTGTGCCGTTCCACCATGCTGCTCCTTGCAATTTTGAAGTAGCTGCTGCCATGTAGATGATGCAGAAATGTACCTGAACCATTCGGATCACAACATTGGTTGAAATAAGTGGTTCTGGCGGTGCATTCCAATTCTTTTCACCTGCTTTACGTTTGAAGTATTTAATGATCAGGCTGTCCAATGAATAAGCCTGCCAGCCCGGCGCAAGCATCATGTAAAAAAGAAGAATCATAATCATGGCATCCATGCCAAATAAAGAAGATGAACACCGCTGCACATAAAACATCGCTCCCATCCAGGAGAGAATGGTGCTTGCGCGGGTGAACAATCCCAACGCCATGCAGATGTTTGCCAGCAAGATGCCAATGTGAATGGCCCAAATACAATTTGTGCTGGTCAGATGAATATATGGGGACCATATATAAACAGCTTTATCCAGTTCCTTGGGATTATCAAACCAGTTGGGCGGTGTCACAAAGATGGGATTATCTTTGCGAAGTTCATCCATGGCAATTTTGTCCAGTAAACCATCTGGGCCCACGAATGCCAAGAGATCGTAACTGTAAGTGAAAGTGATGTAAGCAATCAAACAGCCCGTAAAAAGCCTCATCAGGCAGATGGTGTATGGCTGTTGCGGAGTAAACCAGAAATCATTCCAAGCTTGAATCCATGAAAATGATTCTTCGGATGATGAACCCTGTTTTTTCGCCAGATTGTTCTTTCGATCAAAAACGCTGGAAATATCTGCACTCATTGCTTGGCCTCTTCCTTTGCGGGAGCGGGTTTTTGATCTCCTGCATGTATTTCAAGAGAATCTGTCAACACGGAGGGTTGATTTGGATCCATGGTGCGGGTAATTGGCAAAAGAAAGTACAGGAAAGGATCTTCTGGATCGAGCAGTTTTCCAGTCTTGTCAAATGTTCCAAGAAAATACGGGTAAAATAGAGTCTTGTCCAAGGGGTCGAAATCGCGGGCCAAATCCTGAACAGTGATGATGCCATGGGTGATCTTGTAAATTTTTATGGTGTCGATGTTTACCAAAGGCTTTCCATCCGGATGAGCAAATTTCTTTGATATGTAACGGGCATAGGAATTAATCATTCTCTTGGAATGATCTGATGGTTCCCGATACATATAAGATTGCGATAGAGTCCGGTTTAGCGGTGTAATCTGGGGTGTGTGCGCCAACCCAGCCAGATTGCGTTTTTGCAGTTTTTCATCCCAGTTGTCCGGAACATTCGAACTGCTCATATTTGTGCTTTCCGTTACTGAAAGCATGCGCTGATAGTGCATTTGCAACGGGCTTTCCTGACGGTTTGGAATTTTAAACCATCTAAATGTGCCATCGTCGTATTGAATTCTGAACCACAACAGCGTGGGAGGGCCGGGTTCCGGCGAGTAAAAATGGTAAGCGTTATTAAGGTACATGAATGTCAAATAGTGTCTGAAATAGTAGGCCCACATATTGGTGGCAATAAATGAGGGCGTTGCGCCAGGGGGTTCCAAGGATGTGACCGCGGTTGTGATTCCCAAAAAGTGGTAAATAACCAGCAAGCTTATGGAGACTTTCTTTAATTTTTGTGGAAGTACCAAAATGACTGCAATGACTAGTAAGGCAAGGCTGAACCCATGGGAAGCCATGGCCATCGTATCCCATTCTTGGGAGAAAGATGCGCCGGTGAGAAAAAGGGAAAGGCTCATGGCGGTGGAGATTGCCGCAGAATACCCGTTTGTTACCAAACCTTGGGTTAAAAGCATGGAAGTTATGCAAAAACTGGCCAATGACACCAAAAAACCTGCTAAACCTAAAAGAATGGTTGGAAAACCAGTAATGGAAGCCCCTTGAGAAAGCCCCAAACAAATGGCTGAAGAAGCCAAACCCGAGGCCATTAAAAGTGAGGGTTTAAAGAAAGCAAACATAAATAAGACCTCCTTCTCTAATTTGTATTCGGCATTCTGTCATTACTGATTGAATCTAAGCTTGGAAAACCTCAAGAAGGTGGTTTTGGATTGGAAGGCAGGAAGGCATTTATGGTTTATACGGGATGAAAATCGACAAATAGTGTAAAAAAGTACATGTGTTGTTGGGTAAGTGGTGTAAGAGCCTCCCAACCTTGTTTTAAAGTAGTTTTTGAATTTGGACCCTCCGGTCCTATAATCCGCAAAATCGTTATAATCCAAAAAGTCTTCCTATTTTTATGGCCAACCTCACCTCGTGCCCTTAGAACTTGAGAAGCCGAAATGATTCGGTCTTCAGTGGGATGTGGTGGCCCAAGATTTTGGTTTGTTCCCTTTCTTTGGCTCCCATGACTGGAGTTTGGTTTTTCCAGGTTAACGGGATTGTGTTTTAGGATGAAACACCCCTGGAATTGTTTAGGTGAGTTTTGCCCAAACTTACCCATATTACAGGAGGTTGGTTATGTTGAGTTTTATTCTTGCGTTGGGTCTGGGTCAGGCAATTGCCGGTGCTGAATGTGCAAACGGAGTTTGCAATGCAACTGCTGGCGCAAGCTCATGTGCAACTGGCACTTGCTCTTCCAGCAAGGCAGATTGCTCCACCTGTGGTTCCAAGGACAAGGCAGGTCTCTTGTCTAAGAACTGCAACTCCTCTGGCTGCTCTTCCAGAAGAAGGCTTATCAGGCGATAATTTGCCTGCGGGGCAGCCTGGTTTTATCCGGGCTGCCTTGCTTGCCATTCTGCAAATTCTTTTGGATAGTCCGTGGTAATATTTCTGATTCCCAAGCTTTTCATCAAGGCCCATTGTTCTTGATAGTTTACCGTCCAGGGAATTATTTCAATTCCAGATGATTGAACGGTATTTACGGTTTCCATATCCAGGGTGTCCCATCTTGGGCAAATAAAGCTTGCCTCGCTAAACTCTATTTCCTTCAAGGGATTTGCAACAAGGGTTCCATCGAAAAGCAACCCCCTTTTAGCTTCAGGGATGATCTCCTTACACTTTTGAATTACTTGATGGTCAAATGACCGTATGGATATTTTTTGAAGCCAACCAAGTTTATTCGCCAACAGTGCGATTTCTTCCAAAAGTATTTCAGTTTTGCAAAGGCGAAAGGGCAACTGTTTTATTTCCAGATCCAAAGTCATCTCTTTTGCGTGAATCTGTTGCCTTGTGGATTTGCCAGCTAGGGTTCCGAGATTGGTCGAATACGCATGGATGAACTCAAACATTTCGGCGAGTGTCGGAATGGACCAAACATGAAAGTTCCTGCTTTCGCAAAATAGTCTTGCAACTGGCCCAATATCTAATTTTTGTTTTGGGAATGACTTTGTGTGCAGTTTGTCGGCCAAGTGATATTTCCGCAATGGATCCAGTTGGAAACTTGAGATGGGAAGCCCCAAACCCCCGACTGTTGAATCATGATAAAGTATAACTTTTTTATCTGCGGTAAGGTGCAGATCGGTTTCGATGGAGTTCACCATATGGTCCATGGCGAATTCAAAGGATGAAAAAGTATTTTCAGGTATGGAACCCCTGGCACCCCGGTGTCCTTGAATTGCGATTGCTGGCATTATTCCTCAAATTAGCAAGGGTTTGTCGCCTGCCTGAAAATCATGTATCTCCAATTGGACAGAATCAGAACCATTCCATGAATTGATGGAAGGAGTGAAGGCTATGGAGCATTTGCCTGCTTGAGACATTAATTCGTCTTTCCGTTTGCCCATTCGAAATGCGATGGCCCAAAGATTGACTCCCCCTTGGGATACTTGAAAACGTAAGTGCTGGCCATCCTCACCCACCAGGGAAGGTTCCCGTGCAATTTGCAAATCCGATGCCATGTACAAGGGCTTTTTGTTTTCTGCTCCGTAGGGTTCCAACTGATTAAGTTCCCTGACCAATTTTACGCTTAGTGCAGCAAGCGGCACTTCGGCATCAAGAATCAAAGGGGGATACTCAAGCCCGGTGGGAAATTGACTAGAAGTTAATTCGCACAATCTATTGCGAAATTCCGGAATTCGGGAAGATTCAACCTGAAGGCCGGCCGCAGCCCGGTGTCCTCCATGTCTTATAAGTAATTCATCACAACTGGCCAAAAACGCATGTAGATCCAAAAGATTTCCCGAACGACCTGAGCCGGACCATATTATGGAGTCGGTTCCGTCATCTTCCTTACGATTTACAGGAGCCAAAATGATGGTTGGCTTTTGGAATTCCTCCAATATTCTCCCAGCCACAATACCAATAATGCCAGGGTGCCAATCTTCTTTTGCAAGTAGAAGGAACGGCATATCTTTGTATTCTGGAAGCGACGCGATTTCCCTTGCTTCACTGAGAATCTGCTTTTCCATGCGTTGTCTTTGACGATTTTGATCGGAAAGGAATTCTGCTGTCTTTTTTGCAACATCGGGACGGTTCGTTGTTAATAAATCCACCACTAATTGGGCGCATCCAATCCTTCCAACAGCGTTAATTCTGGGTGCTAGCTTGAATCCTATATCTGTGCTTGAAAGTTCCCTCTTTCCTGACAATTCACTTTCCTCAACCATTGCCTTCAGTCCCGGGAATGGTGATTTGGTTAATCTTTCCAAGCCACTTTTAACAAGGATGCGGTTTTCATCCAGTAATGGCACCACATCCGCAACTATCCCCAAGGATGCCAAGGAAATTGCCTCTACCAGAAAGTCTCGAAAATGTTGTTCAACCTTGGAATTGCCAGATTTCAATACCGCCATCATCCATACAAGTTTTAAGGCTACTGCGCTCCCAGAAAGTTCCCCAAATGGGTAATTAGTTCCCGGCAATCTGGGATGAACTATTGCGCTAGCCTTGGGCAACTGAGGCTTCATTGCATGGTGGTCGGTAATAATAAGGTCCAAGCCTAAAGTTTGGGCTTTTTCAGCTTCAATAATGCTTGCAATGCCGCAATCCACCGTGACAACCATTTGGACACCAGATTTGGCAAGGCTTTCTAATGCGGATGAGCTTAGTCCGTAACCATCTTCCAATCGGTTGGGTACAAAAAATCTGGGATTGGCTCCCAATAGTTTTAGAAAACGAACTAGAATTGATGTTCCTGTAAGGCCATCCGCATCGTAGTCGCCATAGATGCAAATAACTTTATTCTGTTCTATGGCGGCCAGTATTAATTTAGCTGCTTCAAGATTTCCAGGAAGCTCCGCCGGATCCCGCAATCCCTTTAAGGCAGGGTTCAAGAACCATTGAGCATCTTTCGGTTCCCTTATTCCCCGATTCCAAAGAAGCTGTGCAATTACAGGAGATATATTTGCCTTTTTTGCAAGGTTATTAGCGGAATCCCCCGAATGCGGGAGAAGACGCCATTTTTTTTCGGATGATGCATTCATGGTGTCGAGATCATAGCAAAGGCTAACCAGCTTTGCTAGCTTGGCTAATTTGATAATTAAACTTAAGAATTGATGTCCACGGCGGAATTATCCGCAAGGTTTCTCCAAGTTGTGACGATATCAAATGTAGACTAGGGGAGAAATCAAATGGATCGTTTCACTTACTATGCGTTTCTTTCATTGTGTATCCTTTCAGGGATTTTCTACGCTGGTTAGTTGTTTAAAATCCAATCGGATGCCTTTCCAGGAAAAGATTTTTAGCAGCCTTTAAAGTAACCACAAAACACTATGGTAAAAAGGGAGAAATAGTTAATTTAGGATTCCGGTTTTATTAGCAATTATTCCAACCCTTCATGATGTTCCTAATTTTTAAAATAGGTAAGCCAAAAGATAATTGATTTCAAACCAAGGTCAAAAGTCTGGCTTCATCCAGGTTAACCGCAAAGAATTTGGCTGTTCCGAAGGTTACCCAAACAGCCTATTTGCTTATTAGTTTTAAACTAATTTTTGAAATACGAATGCAAAATGTTTGTGGCTATAGGGTTACCGTGAAAATGGAACTTTGATAAAGCTACAAGTGTAGTGGCAAAATATAGGTGGTTTGGGAATCTATTTCTAATAAGGCTATTTTTTAGCTTGTTGGCACTTATGATTGATACGCAAAAGAGGGGCAATGCAAAGTGTATAGGTGGAATAAATTTTCTGGGGAAGATGCTCAAGACGGTGGAGATCGGTAACCGAATAGAACTCCGGAAAGTTGAATGCTTCCATTTCCAGAGACATGATTTGGAAGTGTTCTCTTTGAGAGACGGTGAGGAACAGGGCAGGCAGAGGCCCGCGAGCCGGTGTGGGATTGTCCCACAGGGATGGGCTTGTTGCCAATCGATGTCTCATTATGGAGGTGTTGTTACGTGAACGCTGCTTTTTTGCTTTTGACTACTGCTTGGGTTGCCGGCGCTGATGCCAAACCAGCTCCTGCTCCTGCAGTTGCGTCTACCAGCACTTGTGCTGCTGATTGTTGTGACAAGCCGAGCTTGCTGGACAAGCTTCGTGCGAAGTTTCAACGCAATGACTGTTGCGAAGCTCCCAAATGCGAGAAGAAGGCTGATCCATGCGATCCATGCAAGGAAAGCATTCTGGATAAACTTCGCGCAAAGCTTCACAAGAACGAATGCTGCGAAGCTCCTAAAGTTGTGAAGGTTGAAAAGGCCCCAAAGTGCGAAAAGAAAGTTGAATGCGATCCATGCAAGGAAAGCATTCTGGACAAACTTCGCGCAAAGCTTCAAAAGAATGATTGCTGCGAAGCTCCAAAGTGCGAAAAGAAGGTTGAATGTGATCCTTGCAAAGTAAGCTTCCTGGACAAGCTTCGCGCAAAGCTTCACAAGAACGATTGCTGTGACACCTGCGATAGTGCAGCTCCAGCAGCAGCTCCCAAGGCTGCTCCACAGGATAGCAAAAAGCTTCCTGCTGGTGGCAAAGCCGCAGGTATCATCGTTCCAGTACCCGCTACTTTCTAAGTTGTAAAACTTGGTGATAGCAGTATCTGTGTTAAAACGCTTGGACTTATCGGGTGGGCCTGTTTGAACATTTCAAATGGGCCAAACCCGGCATCGGTCCCCTGATACTCCTCAACTGCTCCGCCCCATTGGCTTGCTAATGGGGCTTTTGTTATCTCTTAAGGTTCCAATCGTTGGATTTATAACGGGATTCCGCAAGATTCTTTATCCATACTTTTTCCTGATCACTCCAGGAAATTGTATTAAAATCCCAACCCAAGCTAAATTCAAGTTCACTGAGAATCAGGCTTTCAAGCACTTCCGCTTTGATTTCCAATCCAGTTAACTCTTTGATTCCGGGCAATTCGGGGGTATGTTTGCTTTGCTTTAATAAGATTCCGCCATGCTGCAGAATGCGATCTTTTTTCTTCCTTTGCGCGCTACCCACAATTTTTGAAAACCCAAGCGTTAAATCTTGTGTCGTGTGATGAAGAAAGCATAAGAGATTGTTCTGATCTAATTTTTGCTCTTCTTTGGGTGTTTCCGGGGCAATTACACCAAGTTTTTGAATGGCAATACGGATCGCCGAATGAAATTTCTCTTGGAACAACGCTGTTTTTGTTCCGGTCACTGACTCTTTCGCGGCAATTGCGTAAGTGAGTTCGTGATGATGAACCAATGCTTCACCACCTGAGGCTCTTCTTAACCATGGAAGCTTTGCAAGATTTGGGTTTGATTCAATAAGCTTGTGGTTTTGGAAATATCCCAAGGTCAGGGTGGGTTCTTTCCATGTGTAAAATCTTAAGGCAACATCATGATCGGTCAGCGATTCGAGTAATATTTCATCTGAAGCCATGGCCTCAGGGCCCCAATTTTCTTCCTGGGGTATCAGCCTGCATTCAACCCGTGGCATCAAATCATCCCAAATTATTTTGCTTTCCAGCGAAGCACTGGTTCTTTGGCTGCCTTCACCTCATCAGGGCGGCTGATTTCCAAGGTATGAGGAGCATGGTGCAACAATTCAGCGTCCTCATTTTTGATTTTAATAAGAGTCTCAGCAAAATGATCGAGGGTTTCCTTGCTTTCAGTTTCTGTAGGTTCCATCATCATGGCTTCGGGCACAACCAGGGGGAAGTAGACCGTAGGAGCATGATAACCATGGTCCAGAAGTCTTTTGCCAATATCCATGGCGCTAATTTTTTTATCCTTGCGCAGGTTTCTAGCACTGGCCACAAACTCATGCATGCAACCACGAGAATGCGGAACATCAAAATGGTCCTTGATTTTGGAAAGCAGATAGTTTGCATTCAATACCGCGTGTTCACTAACTTTTCGGAGGCCTTCGGCACCCAAAGTCCTGATGTAAAAATACCCTCGCAGGAGGATTCCTGTGTTTCCGAAAAAGCTTCTAACCCTGCCAATGCTTTGGGGGCGATTATAATCCAAGTGGTAGCCATGATTGGTTTTAACCACAATGGGGGAAGGTAGAAAAGGAACCAGTTGTTTTCGCACAGCAATGGGTCCGCTACCAGGGCCACCCGCCCCATGTGGGCCTGTAAATGTCTTGTGGACATTGTAATGCATCATATCTGCACCAAAGTCACCAGGCCGGGTGATTCCCAAGATGGCGTTCATATTGGCGCCGTCAAGGTAAACCAAGCCACCAGCCTTGTGGATCAAGTCGGTGATTTTGACGATCTGTTCATCAAACAACCCAAGAGTGTTAGGGTTGGTAATCATGAATACTGCGGTTTCATTGGTGATCTTGGGTATAAGATCATCCATGTCCACTTTGCCTTCTGAATTACTTTTTATGGTGACGGTATCAAATCCAGCAATTGCGGCACTGGCGGGATTTGTTCCGTGGGCGCTATCTGGAATTAGAACCTTGGTACGTTTTTCCTTACGGTGTCGGAAATATGCCGCTGCCACAAGCAAGGCGGTCAGTTCGCCATGAGCTCCAGCCGCAGGTTGAAGGGAAACACCGTCCAACCCCGCAATTTCCCCCAGGAAATTTTGCATTTCCCACATGATTTCCAACATGCCCTGGCAGGTGGAATCCTCTTGCAATGGGTGAACATGTGCCATCCCACTGAGGGCACTCAAACGTTCATGCCGCTTGGGGTTGTATTTCATGGTGCAACTTCCAAGTGGATAGAAGTTGGTGTCAATCGACATGTTTCGGGTGGAAAGGTTGGTGTAATGACGAATTAAATCAGACTCGGCGATTTCTGGAAGCCCAAGGTTGGCTTTCGAAAGATACTTGGAATCCATGGACTTTGAGCTTTCAGGAAATGGAACATCACATTCAGGTAGCTGATGGCAGCGCCTGCCTTTGTGACTAATTTCAAAAAGCAGTCCGGTAGATTGATTTTTATCCATGATTTTTCATCCTGATATTCTGGTCTAGGACTTATAGGAGGCATTTTTGCCCTTGGACTTTGAATTTTCAACGGCGGCAGCAAAAGCGGCAGCAAACCTCTCTATTTCGGAGCGAGTCCGTTTTTCAGTAACCGCAATTAAAATGGAATTTTTCATTCCGTCAAACCACCTGGCCAAATCAAGACCAGCCAAAAAGCCATCATCCGCAAGCGAATGGATAATATGGCTGGCCGGACATGGTAATTCCAAGGTGAATTCCTTGAAGAATGGTTGATTGAATTTCAATGTGACGCCGGGAATCTTGCACAACAATTCGGCCGCAAAATGTGCCTTCCTAAAGCAAAGTTCAGCGGTTTCCTGAAGGCCCTTCGGGCCAAGCGCGGCAAGATAAACCGCCGCCCGTAATGCGAAGAGACCTTGATTCGTGCAGATATTACTGGTTGCTTTTTCCCGGCGGATGTGCTGTTCGCGGGTTTGCAGGGTAAGAACCCAACAGCGTTTACCATTTCGGTCGACTGTTTGACCCACGAGACGTCCTGGAATTTTACGAACGAATTCTTCCCTGCAGGAAAGCAACCCAAGGTATGGGCCACCAAAGTTCATGGGATTGCCAAGACATTGACCTTCAGCCACGGCAATATCGCAACCATAGTCACCGGGGGTTTTGAGGATACCGAGACTAATGGGATCGTAGGTTGATACGAACAGGGCTCCCTTGCTGTGCACCAGGCGGGCGATTTCATCAACATCCTCAAGATTTCCAAAGAAATTCGGGTGTTGAATGATAAAGCAACAGGTTCCTTCATCCAATTTGGATTCAAGGTCTTTCAGGCAGACTTTTCCATTCTTGCTTGCCACCGTCTCGATTTTAGGTTCAAGATTGGCAAGGAAGGTGGAGAAGGAAAGCTTGTATTCCGGGTGAACCGTATCAGCCACTAGAACTTTTGCAGACCTGCCGGTTAGGGACATGGCCATGAGAATGGCTTCGCCCAGTGCCGAGCCTGCCTCGTAAAGACTGGCATTCGAAATATCCATTCCGGATAGCTGCGCAATAAGTGTCTGGAACTCGAAGAAAGCCTGAAGACTGCCTTGGCTGGCTTCCGCCTGGTATGGGGTGTAAGCAGTGTAGAATTCGCTGCGGCCGCTTATAGTGTCAACAACTGCGGGGATAAAGTGGTCGTAGCTACCGCCACCTAGAAAACAAACGGCGTTATCTGCGTTCAAGTTGCTTGCAGCCAGCCTGCCGACATGGCGTGTTAATTCCATTTCCGACATTGGGGCTGGAATATCAAGCAATCGCTTCATCCGGACAGATTCCGGTATATGGGCAAATAGGTCCTCAATGTTTTTAATCCCGATGGATTTTAACATTTGGATTTCGTCTTCTTGAGTGTTCAGTAAGTAGGACACCTGAATCCTCCAGGCTATTTGAGTTCAAAACTTTTAATGATTATCACAGGCGATTTGCTTTTCGTAATCTTCGAGAGAAAGCAAGTGGTCAAGATTGGGCTTCCCTTCGCATTTAATCTTGATCAACCAGCCTTTTCCATAGGGTTCCTTAGAAACCAAAGTTGGATCTGCAGCGAGTTTATCATTTATTTCAACAATTTCCCCATCCACGGGGGCATACAAGTCGCTGACTGCCTTTACGGATTCAATCTCGCCAAAACTGTCGCCTTTAAGAGCGGGGTCACCCTTGTCTGGCAGATCGATATAGATAACATCGGTTAGCTGATCAACAGCAAACTTGGTAAGACCCACGGTGCAAATATTGCCTTCCAGGGAAGCCCATTCATGGCTTTTGGCATAGCGCAGTTTTTTCAGATCCATTTGCTTGTACTCCTGACCCTAATTACATTGATAAGCGACAACCAAGCCACTCATCCACAATAGAAAATCAAACTCACAAAGATTCCAGTTAATTCTTTGGCCTTTTATAAAATGGAATGGGAACAACTTTTGCTTTTTCCCTATTCCCCCGAATATCTACTTCAATTTCCGTTTCAAGTTTGGCAAGATTGGCTGGAAGATACCCCATTGCCAAGGGCTTTTGAAATGTAGGGGAGAAAGTCCCACTACAGACCTTGCCAACCTCTTTCCCAAGGTGAAATAGCAAGCAACCCTCTCTGGGAATTCTTCTTCCAAGTACTTCTATACCCACACGGGTTCGCTTGTTACTATTGGATTCAAATCCTGATAGTGACTTTTTGCCGATGAATTCTTTTTGATTCATTTTCACTGCCCAACCCAGGCCAGCCTCAAGAGGGTTGGTTTGTTCATCTATTTCATGGCCATAAAGAGGCATTCCAGCCTCCAGCCTGAGGGTATCCCGGCAACCAAGCCCACAGGGCTTTAACCCCATGGAAATCAAAGCAATCCAAGCTTTTTCAAGGCTTTCATTAGGTATGATAAATTCAATTCCATCTTCGCCGGTGTAACCTGTTCTGCTGATAATCGCATCCGAGTCAAAAAGCCTGCCTTTTCGGCAGAAATAGTATTTAAGATCCGAGGCTTTTTCAGAACAAATATGGTCTGCAATTTCCATTGCTTTAGGGCCTTGAATTGCGACCATTCCAGTATTCAGGGTCTTGTCATCCAAGTTTACCTGGAACCCTGCCTTGTGTTTCATTAACCAGTCGACAATCTTGGTGCGGTTACTGGCATTTACAACAAGCAGGAATTGATCCTTTAATTTATAAACAAGAATGTCATCAAGAATGGTTCCACCTTCGTTGCAGACAAGGCTATACCTTACTTGCCCTTCCGCAAGGGTTGCTATGTCGTTTGTGCATACCAACTGAAGAAATTTGCAGGCATCTGGTCCGCTAACAAAAAGCCTTCCCATGTGGCTTATATCAAAAATGCCAGCCTGATTTCTTACGGCTTGGTGCTCATCTACAATCGATGTGTATTGAACCGGCATATCCCATCCACCAAAATCCACCATTCTGGCGCCATTTTGGGAATGCCATGTATGAAGAGGTGTCAAAAGGGGCATGAATCCTCACAGATAAAGGAACATCGTCAGGGTGAATCCTTTCACAAGAAGATATTCAACCATATCTGCCTGTTTTCAACCCCACTTGAAGATGAGTTTAGAAGCCTTCGGGCCAAGCTTCAAGCGATTTCTGATGGCGCGGGGAAACTCTTGCAAAGTTCCCTGACCTCGCCACGAACCTTTTCCTGAACTGTCTTGTCGGTGGGGTTTGCAAGAACATCACAAATCCAATTTGCGACCTTTTTCATTTCAGGTTCTTTCATACCCCTGGTGGTTAGGGCAGGGGTGCCGATCCGGATACCTGATGGATCAAGTGGTGGCCTTGTGTCATAAGGAATTCCATTCCTGTTGATGGTAATCCCAGATGCATCAAGGGCGGTTTCAGCTATCTTGCCACTTAAGCCTTTATGGTTTACATCCACCAACATCATGTGGTTATCCGTGCCACCAGAAATAATTCTGTGGCCTCGGGAAATAATCTCATGGGCAACAGTACGGGCATTAGCCACGATTTGTGATGCATAAACCTTGAACTCTGGCTTCAATGCCTCACCAAAGATAATGGCCTTCGCAGCAATGACATGCATAAGAGGGCCACCCTGCATACCGGGAAAAACTGCCTTATTAAGCTTTTCAGCCCAGGCTTTTTTGCACATGGCGAGGCCACTTCGAGGCCCGCGTAATGTTTTATGGGTTGTTGTGGTAACAAAGTCTGCCCATGGTATTGGGGAGGGGTGCTGGTCACCAGCCACAAGACCCGCAATATGGGCCATATCCACCATAAAAATTGCCCCAACTTCCTTGGCTATTTCAGCAAATCGGGCAAAATCGATGATCCGGGAATAGGCGCTGGCCCCTGCCAGAACCATCTTTGGTTTGTGTTCGCGAGCAAGTTTTGCAACTTCATCGTAATCAATCAAACCATTGTCCTGACGGACACCATAAGGAACAATCTTGTAGAGCTTGCCTGAAAAATTCAAAGGCATGCCATGTGTAAGATGGCCACCATGGGCCAGATTCATTCCCAGAATCGTATCCCCGGGTTGAAGGCATGAAAAATATACGCCCATGTTAGCGCTTGCGCCGGCATGAGGTTGAACATTGGCGTGCTCGGCTCCAAAAAGCTTGCAGGCCCGGTCGATAGCAATTTTTTCGACCTCATCCACAAATTCACAACCGCCATAATAACGCTTGCCTGGATAACCTTCAGCGTACTTGTTAGTTAGAACCGAACCTTGTGCTGCCATTATTGCCGGGCTGGTGTAGTTTTCAGAGGCAATCATTTCGAGGCCTTCTTGCTGCCTCTTCTTTTCGTGTGCTATGGCGCCCCAGATTTCAGGATCTGCTTTTTCAATTGGATTCATGTGATGCACTCCAAAATAATTGATTTAGTCAGGGTAGCGACAGAAAGCCTAGGCTTCCAGTATTACTTTGTGGTTCAGCAAATTCTCTTCCAATGAGATGTTAGGTCCGTAAAGAATCCCCTTCCAACCACAAGATTCGGCAGCTTGGATATTGGAAAGAAGATCGTCAATGAAAATACAGTCCCCCGGCAGGGTGTTTGTGCGCTGATTTAAGGTTTCATAAATCATACTGCTTGGTTTGCGACAACCTACTTCATGGGAAAGAATCAAATGTTCGAAATGCTTCAAAGTTTCAGAAAACTGGTCTTTAAACTTCCTGGCATGGAACCAATTGGTGTTGCTTAGCAGAAGCAGACGGTGGTTTTTAGCCAGTTTTGGAATTAATCTGCAAACATGGAGATTAGGGCTGAACATATCGCTGAATGCTTCATCAAATTGGGCATCTGAACAATCCAGTGCAAGCTTTTCTCGCATGCTGCCACGAAATTCTTCCGGGGATAGTTGGCCTTTTTCCAAAAGGTCTTCCGTGGCAGATTCAAATAATGTGTTTCGGATTGTTTCCAACTGGTGAGAAGTGAAAAACGAAATTTGTGATGCCGCCTTGTAATGGCTGAACATTCCCAAAACATTCCCAAAATCAAAGACTAGTACGGGTGTTTTCATTAAGGATAATTATCGTTCGAAGGATCCGCAGACAACCCAATTCAACAATAAATGATGAAGATGGGATTGATAGCCATGCGAAATTACTGCCTAACTTGATGAATATCGTAAAGTTTCTCTTGATCAAAGCGAAATTCCTGTGTATTGGTTCGATTAGAAGTGCCTAAGTAAAAGTGGGAGTTCTGCGAAAGAATTAAGGAGTTAACCATGGCTGGATCAGGTGTTCGTGGAAAAATTTACGATGACATTACCCAATGTGTTGGAAACACTCCTCTTATTAAAATGCGCAGAGTTGTTGGAAATGCTTCAGCACATGTTGTCGCCAAGCTGGAAAATTTCAATCCTTTGTGGAGCGTGAAGGATCGAATTGCGGTTTCCATGATTAATACCGCAGAGAAGGAAGGAAAAATCAAGGAAGGAACAACCATTATCGAACCCACTAGTGGGAACACCGGTATTGGGTTGGCTTTTACCTGCGCTGCTAGGGGTTACAAGCTTGTGGTGACCATGCCTGAAACCATGAGTTTGGAAAGAAGAAGGCTTTTGAAGGCTTTCGGAGCGGAAATCGTTCTTACGCCGGGTGAAAAAGGAATGAGCGGAGCCGTTGCGAAAGCGGAAGAACTTATCGCCACTACTCCAAATTCCTATATGCCCCAACAGTTTAAAAATCCTGCAAATCCAGAGGTTCATCGCAAAACAACTGCGGAAGAAATTTGGGCAGACACAGATGGTAAAGTGGATATTCTTGTTTCCGGTGTTGGAACCGGAGGCACCATTACCGGTATCAGTGAGGTGCTGAAGGCCCGAAAACCTACTTTTAAGGCCATAGCAGTGGAGCCAATTTCCAGCCCTGTTATCACTCAGAAGCGCACAGGAGAGGAAATAAAGCCCGGAAGGCATAAAATTCAAGGGATTGGGGCTGGTTTTATACCGGGAGTTCTAAATTTAAACATTATTGATGAAGTCATTCAGGTTTCTGATGATGATGCTTTTGCCATGACCAGAAGAATGGCGAAAGAAGAGGGATTTCTATGCGGTATCAGCTGCGGTGCAGCAGCCCATGCTGCGGTTCAGGTGGCCCATAGGCCTGAAAATGCTGGCAAATTGATAGTTGTGATTCTGCCTGACTTGGGCGAACGCTATCTAAGCACCCCTCTATTCCCAGAATAAGCCTCAAAGGTTTTGAACTGGTCCTGCCGGTGTTTTAACGCTGGCAGGACCAGTTCTTTTCCCTACAATAATATTTCCATTCCGATGAAGGCTAAGTGAGCATTTGGCCCGGTGGTGGTTGGCTTCTTTTTCTGTTCCCTTTCAAAACTATAGATCGTATTTGAACCAGTTTTATGTCTGGGAACATTACTGGAGTGTCTCTTATTCATGGTAAATCGCAATCTTTTAAGGCAGTTTGATCTCGCTGATTCCGAATTGAATCAGGAATTGAATGAAGCATTTGCAAGACCCGAACAGGGCGGAAATGTCGACAACTGGCTGCTGGATGAACAGCAGGAATTCGAAGCGAACAAAGTGGTAAAGGGCAGGGTTGCCCGAATCGAAGGCGACGATGTTGTTATTGACATCGGTTACAAGAGCGAAGGCGTTATTCCACTGAATGAGTGGATTGATGAGGCTTCTGGCGAACAACTCATTCCAAAACCGGGCGATGAAGTCCAAGTTCTTCTTGAGTCTGTGGAAGATGAATCCGGTGCCATTCTTCTAAGCTACCGCAAGGCTAAGCGTCAGAAGGAATGGGAAATGATCATCTCCAAGCACAAGGAAGGGGATGTGGTCAATGGTTTGGTCACCAAGAAGATCAAGGGTGGTTTATTGGTGAACATTGGGGTGAATGTATTCCTTCCCGCATCGCAGGTTGATATTCGTCGCCCACCCGATATCGGCGATTACATCAACAAGACCATTGAATGCAAAATTCTTAAGATCGACGAAGCACGCAGAAACATTGTGGTTAGCCGCAGAAAACTGCTTGAAGATCAAAGAGAAGACCTTAAGAAGAAACTGCTTTCTGAAATCGAACCTGGCCAAATCCGCAAAGGTATTGTCAAGAATATTGCCGATTTTGGCGCGTTCGTTGACCTCGGCGGCATCGATGGCTTGCTGCATATCACGGATATGACTTGGGGTCGAGTAAGTGATCCCAAGGAAATTGTGCATATTGACCAAGTTCTGGAAGTTTTTGTGATCTCTGTGGACAAGGATCGCGAGAAGATCGCCCTTGGCCTCAAGCAGAAGACCCAAAGCCCATGGTCCAACGTGCCAGATCGTTATCCGATTGGTTCCAAACATATGGGCGAAGTCGTCAATGTGATGAGCTACGGTGCCTTTGTGAAGCTGGAATCCGGTATTGAAGGCCTTGTTCACATCAGTGAAATGAGCTGGACCAAGAGGATTAATCATCCCAATGAAATGGTTTCCATAGGAGACCAGATCGAGGTTCAGGTTTTGAACATCAACAAGGACAAGCAAGAAATCTCGCTTGGCATGAAGCAAGTTCAAAACAATCCCTGGGACAAGGTGGCGGAACGTTACCCACCCGGAACGATTGTTTCCGGCGCAGTACGCAACCTTACCAATTACGGCGCCTTCATCGAAATCGAGGAAGGAATCGATGGCTTGCTGCATGTTACCGATATGAGCTGGGTTCGCAAAGTAACCCATCCAAGTGAAGTCGTGAACAAGGGCGACCATGTAACATGTGTCGTTTTGAATGTTGATCAGGAACGCAAGCGTATCGCGCTTGGTCTTAAACAGATGAATAACGACCCATGGGAAGGTGACATTCCAGGCCGTTACAAGCCAGGCGAACTTCGCAAGGGCAAGGTAACCAAGCTGACCAACTTTGGCGTGTTCGTCGAGTTGGAAGCAGGCTTGGAAGGCCTTTTACATATTTCCGAGCTTTCCGATGATAAGATCGAAAGCCCTGAGGAAGTTGTAAAGGTTGGGGATGAAGTTGAAGTCAGGGTTCTGCGCGTGGATGCTGCTGATCGCAAGATTGGCCTTTCTCGCAGAAAACTGAATGAACCTTTTGTACCACCAGAAGACGATGCGCCTATCGAGGAAGAAGCTTCCAACAGGCCGCAAAGGGAACTGCGTGGTGGAACGGGTTCTTCAGGTCCTGGCAATCTGATCAATATGCCGGAAAAAGAGTAAGTCTCTTTTCTTAATAACAGCCCCCTTGAGCTTTGGTTCAAGGGGGCTTTTTTGTTCCATATGTACCGGTTATTCCGGATGCGATTCTTCTACCAATCATTTCCATTCAATGGACTAAGCCGATTGAAGCCGTATTAAGCCTTCAAGTTGAGATTCATCTGTAATTGACATGGAACACTTTTTCAGTGTCCCCCTGCAAGGGACGATAAATCATTTGTGGCAAATGGATGTCTTTTTGTGGCCTTTTTAAGGAAATGGCTGCTTTAAAAGATCAATCATGGGTCACAGGTGGTAAAATAAATTATGGGCCTTTCGGCCTTGGCAGAATTGCACGGAAAACAACATGAGTAGACAGCGTCGCCAGAGAAGTGATTCAGTTCAATCGCCGCTGGAAACCTATCTTCGTGAGATCAATGAGACTGCTCTGCTAACTGCAGATGAAGAAAAGCAGTTGGCTTACCGTATTGAAACTGGTGACGCCGAAGCCCGCGATCGCATGGTTAGGGCAAACCTTCGGTTGGTGGTGAATATTGCCAGAAGTTACACGGGTAAAGGCCTTGCATTACAGGACCTTATCGAGGAAGGCAACCTTGGCTTGCTTCGTGCCGTGGAGGGGTTTGACCCCACCATGAACACTCGGTTTAGCACTTATGCCAGTTACTGGATTAAGCAATCCATTAAAAGGGCTTTGGTAAATACTGCCAAGACAATCCGAGTTCCGGCATATATGGTGGAATTGTTGGCAAAATGGAGAAGGGCTACCGCCATTCTTCATGATGAACTAGGCAGACCACCCACACATGAAGAAATTGCCAAGGTTCTTGAACTTCCCAAAAAGAAGCTTAACATCATCAAGAAAGCCATCAAGGTTTACCAGTCTTCCCCTCAACCAGAACAATCCGAAAATGGTTGGTCATTGGATGAGATGATCATGGATTCGAATACCAAATCTCCTGATACGGAAATGCTGGAAGCCGATGACCTTACACAAGTTAAGGATCTTCTCACAAAGATGGATCCCCGTGAGGCGACTGTTTTAAAAATGAGATTTGGCCTGGACGATGAAGAACCAAAAACCCTTAAAGAGATTGGTGAAAGTTTGGGTTTGACTCGGGAAAGAGTTCGTCAAATTGAAAGTGAAGCCCTTGAAAAACTTGGTATTAGTATGGGTGTTAATCTTTAAAATGGGTTAGCTGGGACGATTGGCCTGTAGCTTTCGTCCAAAGCGGCTTGATAGTTTAGTCATTTTTTTAAATTCATCCTGCTCCCAATCCATGTCGATATGGATTGGGATAGATTTAGTGACCCTCCCGTAGGATGCTAATGCGTTTATTAATTCTAACTCTCTCAGCGATTGCTGGAATGATCATTGCCTCTGGCAGCAATTTGCTTGCCTCGGAAATGGCAATTCCCAAAGACGCTCAAGATTATTGGAACAAAGGCCAGTTGAACCTTGAAAAAGGTAATCCAAAGCTGGCTGCCCAGGATTTTCGCAAAGCACTGGAGATTTTTCAAAATTTCGCCAAGGCGCATTATTCCATGGCAGTGGCTTGCTTGGCATTAGGTAACGATGTTTTGGCAAGTGTCCATTTGAAATGTTATTTGGATCTTGAACCTGAAAATGTTGTGGCCCGGCAAAACTATGCTGACTTGTTGCTTCGCATGGAGCAGGTTGACAAGGCCAAGGAGCAATTTGAACTTTTCCTCAAAGAAGCCCAAAAATTCGGTCCGGAAGCTCAAAAGTTGATGGTTCATACGCACAGCCGTTTAATGTCCATTGCCCAGATGGAGGGTGATGAATATTCCGAGCACCTGCATCGTGGCATAGGCATGTATTACCTGGGGCTTGAAAAAGAAAGAAACCCGGATGAGTTCAAGGAAGAAGATCATAAACCGGAGGCCATTTTGATTCGCGCAGCAGCCGAATTGACCCAGGCTAGAATGTTGCGCTCCGACCAGGTAAAGTCCTGTTGGTACCTTTACCTGGTATGGGATAAATTATGTTGCAGTCAGCCCGCAAATCGTTGGTTAAAGCTGGTTTCACAGGAAGCATCTTTGAATCAGCTTACCCCAAGGGAATATGAGGCATTTCAGCTAGCCAGCCGGGAAAGGGAGACTCAATTCCCAAGAAAATAAATCCAACGACTATCTGGTTGCGGTGTTTGTATGTTGGATTATGATGTTATTCAGTACGGTTGGAACCTAATATTGCCAGGATCTTTCAAGCCATGCTTAATGTTGCATTTTTTAGAAAAACTTTTGGATGTTTAGCCTTGATTGTTCCAATGGTAGCCATGGCGCAGCCGTTACCCCCCGCTGGATTGGTTGATATTTTAAAAGAAAGAACTCAAAGCGCTGAGATATTCAACAAACTACTTCGTGGTGAGATTGAATATGATTCCAAGAAAAAAGAACACGCACAAGCAGTGGATGTAAATGCGCGCTTTTATGCTTACAGGGTTAGCCAACCCGATATTCAACAGGAACCCGGAAAATTAGATACTGTTTTTCGTGAATTCGAAAGTATAATTAGACAACTTAGATCCCGTCCAAATAATGCATTTAACACAAACTTTCTATCTAGAATTCTTGAGCGAAGCAAAGAAGTTTTGCCAAACGCCGTACCTGTTGCTCGCATCAATGCGGTTCGTATGCAATCGATGGTTCCCATTGAGTTGAACACCTGCGATATTCTTGGCCAAAGAACTTTGCCTGAACAACTAATGGATAACTTTGTGAATGTTGTGGAAAAAGCGCCTGATGACGGAATGCGACTTTATGCATTAAAAGGAATTAGGGAGACTTACCGTGCTCTGCGACCCATGGCAGTTGTTAAAAAGTCCTCAGACCGGGTATTTCTCAAACCGGAAATCGAAACCAAAGTGGCTGAAGCCCTGGTAAAGATAATTGAAACCCCAAAAAATTATGCGGCTGACGCTTCACCAGATATTGTTGAAGGTTACAGGGTTCTTCGAAGGGAAGCAATTAAGGCACTGGCCCAATCCAGAGTTCCAATGCCTAGCGAGAAGGCTAAAACCGCTTACTTGTTATCCAAAATGGCAACTGGTGCGGATGTGAAACCAGAACCAAGGTTTGATGAACGAGTCGAAGCGGCCATTGGTCTTTTAAACATGCGCCCCCAGCAAAATGATGCTAACGAGTTCAACCTCGAGGCCGATTTATATGCTTTTGGGGTGTTCCTTGTTGAATTCTTCCAGAAGTTTACCACGAGGAATGAAAATGACTTGGAAAAGCTTCTACCCTGGAAAATTTATGCCGCTCGCATGAATGATTCATTGGATTCGTTGAAGCAAGAAGTGAAAAACCCTTATCTAGATGAGATGTTATCCAAGGTTGTGGGCGGGCTTAATGATCTTGAAAAGACTGAAAAAGGTGCTGTGCCACAATTAAATACTTTTTTGCAGGCCAAACAACCCGCAAGCCTGCTGATCTATAAAAAAGTGGCAGGATCAGAAGTGAAAGCCTTGGGTAACTAATCAATTTCCCTTGGTTTGGGCAGGTTCTTGATAATCTTTTCCACCTGTTCGATGTCCCTGTCATCCACGCCTTCGCGTCGTTGATAACGCCTTTTTAAGCCATCCAAAATGTATTCCCACATTTCCAAAGTGGGTTGCAACCCTTTTGTCCATTCCCCTCTTTTTTGGTGTTTGAATTTGAAGGACCATTTGCCTGCAAATCTGTCGGCGCATAAATAGCGCTTTTCACCAGTTTCGGGGTCTTTGTCATGCCAGCGAATTTCCATGGGATGCGCTCCGGGAATTATTTTCGAAGCCGGGTGATTAATTTTTGAAGGTCTTCCGGCATATCCATGGTCCAATGCATTTTTTGACCAGATATTGGATGGATGAAACCCAGTTCCGCGGCATGCAAGGCTACCCTTGGAAATCCACTGCCGTCAGGAAGTAATTTACCATCCACGGTATTTCTGTAAACACGATCCCCGCAAACCGGGTGTCCTTTTTCTGCCAGATGAATTCGAATTTGGTGAGTGCGACCTGTTTCCAGTTTGCAACCCATCAGGGTAAATCCATTTAGCCGTTCCACAATGGTCACATGAGTAATGGCTATTTTGCCCTGCTGCAAGTTTTCAAGACTACCTCTTCTTCCATCTCCCCGGTCCCGAACCAAATATGACTCTATCGTTTGAGGCATGAGAAGTCCGGGTACCAAGGCCAGATATTTTCTTTCCATGGAATGTTGATGGAACTGTTTTCCCAGACCACGCTCAGCTTCAACAGTCCTTGCGAAAACCAGAAGGCCACTGGTTTCCTTGTCCAGCCTTTGAACAACCCGTAGCCGGCTTTTCGAGCCTTTTCGGAGTTTTCCGGTTTCATGAATGGCCTTGATGGTCAAATCCTCAAGAGTTGGTGACAGGCTTTTTCTGGTTTCCGTCCAATCCCGTTCCAAAGGATGCCTGACAGTGTTTATCATGGCGGGTTTTTCCACCACAACCAAATGCTCATCCAAGTGGCGAATGGTCAGCGGGGATTTATCTGGTCGGGTGTTTTCTGGCTTTGATGATAGGGAAATTTCATCGTTAAGCTTCACCCTTCTTGCAGGATCCAGGCAAAGCTGACCGTTAATTTTCGTTTGGCCCGCTTCAATCATTTTCTTGATGATTTTCCAACTCGTGGAAGTCAGATTCTTGCGAATAACAGCAGCTACTGTCTGGCTTGCTTCGGTTTCTGTTATTTTGAAGGTGTTAGGCTTGATCATGGCTGCGATTGTTTTTGTTCCTTCTGGATGCAGAGTTTCTGTTTGGCCTGTAACCTTTGGAAGGAGAGGTTTTCCCCTGGTTGGGGATGGTATGGTAATGATCCTGTTTTAACTGGTTATTAGCCTGTTTCTGTCGGGCTTTTAGTGCTTCCATGGGGGCTTGCGCAGGAATTAAGGCATTGCAGGAATTTCCAATTAAATCACCGCGTCCTGCATCCAGAAGGGCTTTCCGAACTTCAAAATAGTTTTCTGGTTTAAAGAACTGAAGCAATGCTCTTTGGATACGGCGGTCTTTAAGCGCTTTTGTGATGAAAACTTCTTCGCCTGTCATTGGATCAATACCCGTGTAATACATGCAGGTTGCGATATCAAATGGCGCTGGAATAAAGTCCTGCACTTGATCTGGCTTGTAGCCATTTTGTTTGAGGAAAACAGCCAGCTTAATCATGGAATGAATGTCTGAACCCGGATGGCTCGCTATATAGTAGGGAATAAGATATTGCTTTGGTTTACCGGCTTTTTCAGAGGCTTTCTTGAACTGATCCGTGAAGGTTTTGAAGTTGTCGTGGGATGGTTTTTTCATAAGCCGCAAGACACTTTCATCCGCGGATTCAGGTGCAACTTTAAGATGCCCGCCCACGTGATGTTTTGCCAGTTCTTCAACATATTCCGGAGAAAGTTGGGCAAGATCCATGCGTATTCCGGATGCAACCAGAACTTTTCTTATCCCAGGAACTTCTCTTGCCTTGCGGTAGAGGTCCAGAAGTGGTCCATGGTCGGTTCCCAATAATTTGCAAATGGTTGGGTGCACACAGGAAAGCCTTTTACATTTGGCCTCGACCTCTGGCCTTGTGCAGCGCATTTGAAACATATTTGCGGTTGGCCCGCCAATATCGCTGATAACCCCGCTGAAATTGGTGTCTGCGCCAATTTTCTTTAATTCCAAAAGGATGGATTCTTCCGACCTGGATTGAATGATTCGGCCTTGATGAGCAGTAATGGAGCAGAAAGTACATCCGCCAAAACATCCACGCATGATAGTAACGGAATCTTTGATCATCTCGAATGCGGGAATTTGTTCCTTGTAGGAGGGGTGCTGTTTGCGCGTGTAAGGAAACCCGTAAATACGATCCATTTCTTTCTGTGTAAGCGGGAATGCGGGGGGATTTGCAACAATGGCCTGGCGATCATGATATTGGACAAGAGTCTTGGCGTTGAAGGGATTGGTATTCAAATGGATTAAACGGGTTGCTTCCACGAATGCCATTTTGTTTGTTTTTACTTCTTCAAAGCTTGGAAGTAATTGAACGGATGCAGGTGTTAAATTTCCTGATTCATCTTTTAGTTTGAGCGAGTTTTCTAAAATTTTTTCATTCCCAGGGGAAGGTGATTCTCTGGCCCCAAGGGCGTAAGCGATTCCCCGCATATCTCTAAGTGATTGAAGAGGTTCCCCCGCCTTCAAACGATTGGCAATCTCAACAATCAGTTTTTCGCCCATCCCATAGACAAGTAAATCCGCCTTACAATCCATGAGTATGGATTTACGAACCGTGTCACTCCAATAATCGTAATGACCAAGTCTTCTAAGGGATGCTTCAACCCCACCAGCTATGATTGGAACCCCCGGGTACGCTTCTCTGGCGCGGTGGCAATATGGTAGTGTTGCCCTGTCAGGCCGTAGGCCGATTTTTCCTCCCGGTGAATAGGCGTCATCATTCCGCACCTTTTTATTGGCGGTGTAATGATTGATCATGGAATCCATGTTTCCGGCACTAATGGCAAAGAAAAGCCTGGGCTTACCGAATTCCCGCCAAGGCTCACAGGAATGCCAGTCAGGCTGGCAAAGCATTCCGACTTTGAAACCGGCGTTTTCCAGGCTACGGGCCAATATTGCCATGGCAAAACTTGGGTGGTCGATATAGGCATCGCCAGAAACAAATACGATATCTACCTCAGGCCAACCACGTTCTTGCATTTCAGAACGCGAAGTTGGACATAAAGGGGAATCAGAGTTATTCCCAGCCATTGGCAAGGATAATTGCCTGGATTTGTTCAGATTGTTTTTATGCATGAAATCCCGGATTGCAATTACCTGTTTTCTTCAAGTTATTATAGCGGAAGAAAGCTGGCTATCCGGATTATGAGCTCAAGGTAGCATAGTTTTTTCCTGCTTTTGGGACGCA
>JBEGQX010000200.1:0-20413 GCA_041180805.1 Planctomycetota bacterium | reverse complement strand
GGCCATTTTGGTCGTGAGTTGCCCAACTTCACTTGGGAAAAGACCGACAAGGCTGATGAATTGAAAAAAGCCGCTGGAATCTAGGCTTAAAAGTTTAAAAAGGCCTGTGTCCTTCGGGGCTCAGGCCTTTTTATTTGGACTTGCAGCTATTGCAATTTCCTTTGGAGCAGCTTTGACAACCACTTTTGCTGCCACAATTTTCTTTCCCACAGCCTGCTTCAATGGTGGAGAATTCCTCTTCAACAATGAATTGCAGTCCTTCGGCTTCCCCCAGTTTTTGAAGCCATAGATTTGTGGAATTTTCCGGGGTTTTGGCAATGCGAAGTACGGCATGCGCTTGGTCCAGTAAAATTTCCGCATCTAGAACCAAAAGATTTGCCCCAAGTTCATCCGCAAGAGCCTGCGCCTTGAATGCCAGGGTAATGGACTGATTTTCCAGACTTCTGTCCAATTCCTGATCCGAATCACAAAAGCATCGAAGAATCCTGCCTGAATTTGACTGGGGAAAGAATTGGTCATGGCTGGAAAAACAGGGGCCTATCACTTCACCTTTTTCAAGGCCGCGATGGGTTTGAACAGCCACCATGGTGCCCCTGCTTAAATCCAATGGTTGGTCCGCAATGAAGCGGCCGACATCCCGTGAAGCGGAAAACCGTACGAGGTAAGATGGTTCCATGACCGGATTATTCAGGTTATGGATTGATTCCAAGGTATTCATGCATGTGCCGATCGTATTCTGCCTGGCCTCTTTCCGAACTGAGATCGAGGCGAAGTTCGTTGATCACTTTAATGCTGTAGTTGCGCAGCCAGTCGTTCCAGCAATCCGCACACACATTTTCATAAACCTTTTTGCCTAGTTCATCTTTGAAGGGGGGGGAGGCAAGCTGTCTGGCACGGGAGCCAAGCATACAACCGGGTCTCTGGCATCGCATTCCACCAGCACCAGTGGGCAGGTTATTTTCAACGGGTCGCTTGGATTCGGGAACCTTTTCACCCATTTCCCGAAGCATGCGTGCCATCTCGTCCCGGGGCATGTTATCACCCCGTTCATCAGCAACCTCGAAGCCCTTGGTAAGGGTTTGCGCAGCCTTTTCCTTTTGGCCCAGTTGAATCAGGCAGGACCCCATAAGCTGAAACACCTTGGAAAATTGAGGGCTCAATTCCAGGGTTCTTTCAAACGATTTGATGGCCTCTGCCAATTGTTTGTTTTCCATTAGCAATTGGCCAAGCCGGTAATGCCCCAATTCATTGTCAGGGTCATCATTTGCCATCTTGCGAAACTGGGAAATCCGATTTTCGATATCTGACATATATTGCTCCACTGCGAAGTTTCAAAAAATACAGGCAGTCTTCCCAAAATCCCGGGAAGGCTGCCTGCTTTTATTCTAGTAAGAATTTTACCTTATTTGGGTTCCAGAACCATAAAAGGAACTTGCTGCTTGATGGTGGCACGGTTGCGTGTCATGTTGTCCACCACAGATACCTCGATTCGGTAACTGCCAGGCCTGTTGGGCCGGATGGGAAACGTGATTGGAAGGATATCCTTGAAATCCTCGGAAATTTCCTTGGCTTCGCCTTCAAACGGCTTTGGAAGGGTTGGTTTTCCGTTCTCATCCAGAATGCGGACATTGAATGAAAGGTTTGGTTTTCTGGTTTTTTGGTCAACTTCGAATCCAGTCACACAAAAACGGAGAACGAATACTTGTCCAGGAACTCCCACAGGAGGTGCTGGAAAATTATCTTCATAAGTCATGTGCCAGAGAACGAAACCCAACGATTTTGGAACCACCTCAAAGGTGCGGCTTAAAGTTGCGGTACGCTTGTCCGCCAGATCGGTGAGCGTCAGTTTGTATGTGTATGTGCCCGCTGGCATGTCCAGCTTCAAAGGTACGGCGGCATAGGCTGGCAACCTGTTTCCACCAAGTGGATTGAATGTTTCGGTTTCCTTCGCCGGGGTTTGAAGCACCACTTTGTTGTTCTTGTCTAGAAGTTCCCCTGCCAGACTGTAAACGGCGTTACCCTCCGGGCTGATTTTCAAACCCTGGATGTCGAAGGAAAGAATGTAATTATCACCGGTATGGTATTTGTTCGCATCAGGCCTGTTCGAACCATAAAGCCCTAGTGGATTTCGAACATTCAGAAATTCAAGTTTGGAAGAGTCCTGTGCGAGTGCACTCAGCAGTATCCATGCAATGCTATTCCACATGAGAATTCCTCATTCGTAAAGATTGACTGTGGGTATTGTGCCCTCGATGGGGAATGGTTGGCTAGAGCAGTTTGGGGTTCTGGGGAAATAAACTTGAAAAAGATAGCTCCGACTTGCTAAAAATAGACTGGCTTTACGGCTCGTGCTATCGTGGCACGAGGGACTATAGTCCCAATGTGTGTCCGGGCTGGACTTCGGAACATAACGGGAGAGTTCTAGAATGCTAGGAGGTGGTCAAGTGTGTAAAAAGATCCAGGTGAGGCTGCTTTAAGGTGGCCGACGGGCTGTCCGTCGAAGCAGCCTTAAACCATAAGAGCCCCGGGTTGTATCTACCCGGGGCTTCTTTTTTAGCTCTTTGGAAATTTACGATGCGTTGGCAAATGGGTGGGGGATTTTCATCTTTTCAGCGCTGTGCCGAATTTTAATGACGGTTTCTCGGTGGGTAAGCGTGTACGAACCACAATGTGGACAAGGACACGATTCCTGCCTTTGCTTTTCATAAACCGAATAAGCCTTCGGAAGATTCCAGCTTTTCTCGCAGGCGGAACAGTGAATAACGCTTTTTGTATTGGCCATGATTTTGCTCAAAATCAAATCCTGAAACACAAACACCATATTCAATCATCGGCTTTCCAGCTCAAGGACTTTAGTGGTTTTTCATGGCTGGGAAAAATATGCCGATTGTATGGGTGGGCTAAGCCCATCTAAAAGTTTCTGCCACCTGCGTGTTTTTCAAATCCTTTGAAACCCTTGCAGTAATGGAAGTACCAAATCCCTATGGGGTTACCATTTTCCTTGTATAAGAAAGATGGAAGCTCAACAACTTCCTCGAAAGCTTTTCGCGCCTCGGGCGAGACTATGCCTACCACCAGAAAGTTTTTACCAAGGAATTTTTCCGGGTGATCGATCGGGTTGGTCCATAAATCATATTGGCTATGCCTGTCGCCGTTGGCCAAGCCTATGGAATATGCTTGGGGATGACCTTTGCAATAAAAACCCAGTTCACCGGGAACATTCCAACTACCGCCAAAAAGAATCGGGTCCACTCCATCACTTGCCCTGATAGAGGCAAAGATTTTGTCCACTTCCTTTCCAAGTTGATCCCAGCCCCGCAATCTGCAAGTGGGATCCAGTTTGCGCAGGGGAAATGGGTTCTGCTGGCTGGCTGGACCGGTAATTGCGCTTAAAAGCGGCCTTATGATCTCACTACGGTGGATGCAAAGAGAAAGTAACAACCCTAGTGTGACAAAGGTGGCAGGTAGAACCTTTGCTGCGATGTTAAGGAATCGGTTATCCTCTTTGGTGACAAGATAAATGTAATATCCAACCAGCATCAATCCTGAGAGATACGAGGTTACCGGCCAGTTGATTTCACCACCGCCAGTTTTTGGACTGAATGCCAGGAAAACCAAAAAGGTTCCCGCGGACATCCACCACAGGTAATTAATCTTGGGGTCTTTATCAACGGTTGGCCTAAAACGCCACATTGCGGTAGCCCATACCACAAACCAGTATCCCAGCAGCAGTCCGAATTGCTGCCCTATGTAAACCAAAGGTCCGTACCATTTGTATTTGGGGCCATCATGTAAACCAGCGAGCGCGCTCACATGGTGAAATGAAACCCAGCCGTTCTGGATGTTCCAAATCAGAATGGGCAGGCAACAAAATGCCGCGATTGCACCCATGACCCAGGGGCCACGATGGAACAAATAATGTCGGTAAGAACTGTTGAAAAGAAAGAAGCACACCAGTGAAGCTATCCAAAGCACCATGGTATATTTTGCAAGAATGCCAATCCCAATCGTAAAACCTAGAGGGATCCAGGCGTAATTCTTGCTTTCGAAAATAGCCATATAGCCAAAGATCAATGACCAGATCCATGCGCAGGTAAAAGGAGCATCTATGGTCATAATGGAAGATGCGGCACTTATTGGTGGCAAGGATATGGCAATGATAAGAACGCCAATGGAAATTTTCGGCTTCTGAAAAACTTTTTGGGCGAGGACATAAGAACCCCACAGCAAAAGTGTTCCACAAAAGACGGCTGGAATTCTAACTGCGGGCATTTCAGAACCGGAAATTGCCAAAGAGAGCGGACCAAATACCTCAAGTCCGGCTCGTATCATCCAGGCAACCAGAGGCCCTTTACTGTAGTAACTCCAATCCAGGTGTCTGGACCAATCAAAGTAATGGGCTTCATCAGGGGCAAGGCAAAGTGGGCAAAAGAATAGCAAATAGGCAACATGGATGAAAGCAGAACCCAGCACAAGCAGTAATGCTATTTTTGCTGCTTTGGCCTGGTTAAGTTCACTGTTTTCCTTCGTTAATTCCATGTCTTTCATCATTCCCAAAATATAGTTGGTACCAATCCGGCTTTTACGAAAGCAATCCATCGCAGGTCAAGCCTGATCCGTTTTCCAATAAACCAAATGGACTGGTTTAAGTGCTGGTGGTTTGGTAAGTAGGTGTTTTGAATGCAGCCTTCATCGGAGAGAATGAATCATGAGAAACCTGCTTGCACTTGCAGCCTTCTGCGCACTGGCCTTTGGTGGAGCCGGATATTTTCTGGGTTGGTACAAGGTTCAAACTACCACCGCAACCGATGGATCCACGAGTGTAACCATCACTTTCAATAACAAGAAAATCAGCGTGGATGTGGACAAGGGCAGGGATTACCTGCAGGAAAAGATCAAGGCTGTGGAAGAGTCGGAAAAGAAAACCGCAAAGGTGGAAGAAACCGGACCTCGCGCCCAGCGTTAGGCCTGCCTGGCGAGCATCCGCAACAATTGGCTGGTACAGGCATCCGCAAAAGCAGCATCGTTGATGTGGTAATCCAGTTCCAAGACCGGAATTTCCGGTAGTATCCAAAGCTTCAAGCTATCCTGCAGTGCCTTGTTGGCCTCGGGACACCAGAACGGTTTGCCCGGCGCATCCAGCGCAGAAATACCCTTCAAGGGAAACATCACCACTACCGGCCCTCTGGCAGCACTTGCTTTCCAGGCGATTTCCTTTCCCAGCGCATCATTTTCCTCGGGCGTTGTCCTCATCAGGGTGACATTTGCGTTATGCACATGGAACAACCGGTGGCGAAATTTTTCTGGTACCGTTTCTTTGGGGCCAAAGTTCACCATATCCAGCGCCCCCACGGAAATAACCTGGGGAATCCCCGCAATGGACGCCGCGGTAAGGCGCTCTTTGCCCGCACTAAGGATTCCACCCACCAACTCATCCGCAAGCTCCGTGGTCGTAATATCCAGCACACCCTGGATCAGTCCATCCTGAATAAAAGATTCCATGGTGGCACCACCAGTACCCGTGGCATGAAAGACCATGGTTTCAAGGTTGGCTTCCTCAAGGCTTTTTCTGGCTCTTTCCACGCAGGGTGTGGTGACCCCAAACATGGTGGCACCTATGACAGGCTTTTGGGTGTATTCAGGTAGCTGAACCCCCTGAAGCATTCCTGCCATGGCGCATGCCGCATTGGCGATCACAACCCGGCTTATTCGGTTGATACCGCTGATGTCCACCACGGAGTGTATCATGGTGATATCCTTCACTCCTACAAAAGGCCGTACCTGTCCGCTGGCAAGAGTGCTGACCATGATTTTGGGAATGCCAAAAGGCAGTGCACGCATGGCAGCAGTCGCAATCGTGGTGCCTGCAGAGCCCCCCATGCCAAGCAACCCTGCGATTTTTCCTTCCTGATAAAGTCGCAGGGCAATCTGGCTGATTCCTTTGGCTGCTGCCTCAACGGCCTTGCCACGATCATTCTCCAGCAGGACTTTTTCAAGTGTGGTTCCCCCGGCAAGGAATAGTTCCCGCTTGGAGATGTCCGGTTTGAAAGAAGGTTCCCCTAGAGCGCCTGCGTCAGCTACCAGGCATTCCACACCCTTCTTAAGGAGTAAGTCTTTTAAAAATGCAAATTCTTGACCCTTGGTATCCAGAGTGCCAACCAGCAATACCTTCATGGGAACCCTTTCCATACAAATTGGTGTCAGTGGGAGAGTATAGAGGGGTGGAAGCACAAAAGGAAATGGAACCCTTTATTGGGGTTCCATTTGAATTAGGAATGCTGCCGAAGTCGGTTTAGTAACGGATACAGGTATCCAAGGTCATACGAAAATCTTCCAGGAAGTTATTCCCAACCACTGCCCAGTCCAGGCCGATGCCTGTCTGAATTCTTTCAGACCATTTGTAACGGAAGCCGGGGCCCAGGGTCAGAACACTTTTGCCACCTATGGAAGTGCCACCGAAGTTTACTAGATCGACACCATCAAAATTGAAGTTACTTTGGCCACCTTTGGTGTAGATGTTCCAGTTGAAGTTGAACATTGGGTAAAACCTGTGCCAGTTAAGCACATCGTAATCAAGTTGTGCGGAAAGATTCAGGAAGTTTGAACGGGCATTTGAAGTGGAAATGTTCCAGTTCAAATTGCTCATAACATCAAAGGCCCCGTACGAACTTCTCCCAAAGGAATAAGCAACCGAGGCATAAGGCGTAAGGGAAAGATTGCCCGTATTCTGGAAGGCACGCTGTGGGCCCGTGGGTATTTCAAATATCAAACCACCGGCGGCAACCAGGTTGTGCTGTTCGTCTCGCAGGAATGTCCACTTGGGTCCCAACCAGAATTCTGAGAAGCTTAGGTCACCATTGAACCCATCTTGTTTGTCGGTTGGGTTCAGCGAGATCCAGCCGAATTTGTTGATCACCAGCGATATTTTTTCGGTGATGGCAACGCGGGCCTGGGTTCCCAAATAGTTCACATTTCCACCTTGCAGAGTCCCATTTTTTCCTGGAATGGTCTGGAAGATGTACAGCGGACGAATTTCAGTCAATGCCCTGGGATCTTCGAACAGAAATATATTGGTGGTGGGGCTGGCGAAATTGTCAAAGGCATGGTCGCTTTCAAATGGCTTGCGATGGTGCGAACCTGAAAAAGGCCCATTTCCAATGTAATTGCGGAAGTTATCCATGAAACCGGTATTGCTAGGTGCTGCAGCTTGGTCCAGAGGCATTCCTGTGGAGCCGGGAATGAACGGTGGCGGATTTCCATAGGCTGGCGGTGGTGTGCTGCCAAAAGCGGGAGGGCTGCCAAACGCTGGAGGAGGTGCTGGAACAGCGCCACCCGGTGGAACCGGAGGAGGAGCCTCGCCCTGAGTAAGTACGATGGGTGATGTTCCCGGTTTGTATGCTGGCGGAGATATTATGGGAACCGGCTGGCCCAGCGATGCCGCCCCGGCAGTTAATGGTGGACGGTTTGCACTCATCCAGATGCCATCTTGGGCAAATCCCATGGCACTCCACGATGCCAAAACCATCCAGGCAAAGCAGAATCGCGCAAGTGTTTTATGTTTTTTCATATCAGTTCAACCCCAACAACAGGGAATACCCCCGCTTTTACCTTGGGAGCCCGGCGAAGAATCTTCCATTTTCCTGAAATCCTTCTCCTCCTGACATAGTTTCCCAAGTAGACTGATTCAAAATGCCCTATGGCCATGTTTTTGAGGTTTGACAAGATGAAAATGAAAATATTTTTCAGACTGACTTGGGTTCTGATGGTTGGGGTAGTTCTGGCAAATTTGGCAAAGGCCTGGTGGGTTCAGGGACACGCCACCCTTACCGAAGCCGCTGCTCTTGCGCTTCCGGATGATATCCCGGAGTTTTTTCGCAAGGGGGGAAAGGCACTTGGTCATTATGTGGGGGATCCGGATCGCTGGAAAAATCCCACGGCAAAGTTCTTGCGGGCTGGCACTTCCGCGGAGCATTTTCTTGATCTTGAGGATGTTGAGGGCAAGGATCTTCCCTCGGATCGTTACAAGGCAATTGAACTTCTTGAATCCATCCGCAAGCGTCCGGAAAAGGTGGGCATGCTGCCTTATGCCATTATGGAGAATTATGAACGGCTTGCCTGTGCCTTCTATGACCATCGCAGGGAACCTGAAAACGAGGCCATCCGCTGGAAGTGTCTTTTGCACGCCGGGGTGCTGGCACACTACACCACCGATCTGGCCATGCCGCTGCATACCACCGTTAACTACGACGGCATGAAAGTGGATGGGAAGATCCTGCAGAAAGGCATTCATGCCCGGTTGGACTCTTTCCCGGAGAAATTCAGCTTCAAGGCGGATGATCTTGCCAGGGGTTTGAAAGTGAACAAGCTGGATCCAGATTCGGTCTGGAACAGGGTGCATGAGGCGATTCGTGAATCTCACCGTCATATTGCCACAAGTTATGAACTGGACAAGAAAGGCGCTTTCGCCACCCCGACAGAGGAAAGCAGGAAGTTTGTCACTGAACGATGCCAGATGGGCGTTCAGCTTACCATGGACATTTGGTACAGCGCCTGGGTCAAGAGCGCGACCATGCCAGCTCACTATTAAAATAAAAAAGCCCCCAGGAGGGTGGGGGCTTTCGGGCGATGGGGGGAAACCTTTAGAAGTTAATCTCGAATCCCAAGTTGACTCCTTGCAACCAAAGTTCCGAGCCGTTGTACTGGAAGGTGGGTTGGGTGCCACCAATATTCAGGTCAATGGCCTGTCCGGGGCGCATAACGCTGGACCAGTACAGGATGTTGTACCCGGCGTAAAGTTTCAGATAATCCAAAGCCTGCCAGCCGACATTCACACTAAGTTCAGGCAGGAATGTGAACACTTCTCTGCCGTATTGGCCGATGTTGGACGGTTGTGCCAAAAAGCCTTGGTTAAAGGTGCTGCTTGCTCCGTTTGCCGTGACAGTTGTCAGGCCGGTGATGTTCACGCCTTGATGAGTTCCACCGATACCAAGCTTGGGAGTGGCCAGAATGGACCATCTATTCTGGTGGTATTCGAAGGATGCGCCAATCTGGGCGCCGTAAAAATTGCTGTTGGTCTTGAAGTTATCCACGGACCCAACGGTCACCGGCCCGGGATTCGGGTTAAAGGAAGTTCCGGCAACGCCAAGGTTTTCCTTCAGGCCCAGATAGCGGAAACCTCCAATCGCATCGATGGACCACCGTGCATTGCTTTCCATGTTATGCCTAAGATTCGCCTCGGCACCCCACAGGTTGCTTGTGTAAGTGCTGGAGAATGCTCCCGGTGTGGTATTCGGGCTGGCAAGTATTGCAGCCGAGGACATTCCGCCCTGGGCAGTATTGAAGAACGGCTGAGCCAGCAGGGGGGTACCTCCAGATACCAGATTGGAAGTTTCCCCATTGTCGCCAACGAAAAGGAAGTTTGCTTCCAAGCCAAGGGTGTGTTCGCGGTTAAGCCAGTAGCCCACCACAAATCTGGCGCCAAGTCGCAAATCATCGCCTAGTGGGTCGTTGCCCACCACAATGCTTGTTCCAGGTGCCCCAAGTATGCCGGTGGTACCGGAAGTCGCCAATGGTGGAACTTTGTTGCCATTCATCCACCATAGAAGCAGTTCGGCGTTGAAGCTGATGCGTTCCGTGTCTGAAGGGTGCTTATTCACTTCCTGCAGGGCTTCAGCCACCTCGGGCGTTGGTTTGCTTTCCGCCGGTGCTTTTTGTTCCACATCCGGAAGCTTGGCGGGTTGTTTGGTTTCCTGACCAAATGCGGAGCAGGTTGCCAGCAATCCTGCCGCGATGGCAAAACGAAGAGTCCTTAAACGATTCATGATCGTTCCCTCCTGAAAGAAAAGCCCATCCATGGGCAAACTCATGGGATGGTCCTCAGGTGCGTCTGAATGTCCCCCCGGACAACGCACAATCGAAATCATCCGCAATATTTCTCGTCAGGCTGGTAACGATTGAAACAGAGGAAAAGGGCATTCCGGTTGTAGGAAAAACGCCGGACCCCCGCAGGATGAGATTTCATGGAATTGGCAGAAGTTCAGGAATTCCAGTGATTATTAGACTAATCGGCAAAGTTTGCCAATCTTTACATCAGAGAGGTGACATTGTCATTTAAAGAGCTTATATTGTTAATCACCTTCCTTAAATCCTACCTTTTTGTGGAGTAATCAACATGGTTCGGAATAAGCTGCTATCACTCACGGGGGCCCTGTTTTTTGCGATCAATGCGCAGGCCGATTCTTGGCCCGAGTTTCGCGGCCCGGAAGGCAATGGCCATGTCTCGGGCGTTGTGCTTCCAACCAAGTTTGAGCCAGGGATGGAAGCCTGGAAACAATCCATTCCCGGAAAAGGCTGGTCCAGCCCTGTTGTTCATGAAGGTAAAATCTACCTTACCACGGCCATCCCGCAAGGCGATGAAAAGCAGCCCGACCAATCCCTTGAGGCAATGTGCCTGAATGCCAATGATGGCAAGAAAGTCTGGCAAACCAAAGTGGTTTTGCAGAAAGCTGAAACAGCACCCAAGATTCATAACAAGAACAGCCATGCCAGCCCAACCCCGATCTACAAGGATGGCAAAGTTTATGTGCATTTCGGTCACATGGGCACTGCCTGCCTGAATGCCAGTGATGGTAAAATCAACTGGCAAATTCCCGGCCTGTATGCCAAACCAACCCATGGCAATGGTGGCTCGCCCATTCTTTACAAGGATCTTTTGATTTTCAGTTGCGATGGCATGGATGCACAGAAAGTTGTGGGGCTAGCCATAACCGATGGAAAGGTTCGTTGGTCGGTGGAGCGAAATGCAGGGCCGGCAAAGCCATTTTCTTTCTGCACCCCAGCCTTGATTGAAGACAACAACCGTAAAATGGTGATCAGTCCCGGTAGCGACATGGTGGGCGCCTACGACCCTGAAACCGGCAAAGAACTTTGGCGTGTCAAGTACAAGGGCTATTCCGTGATCCCTAAACCTGTGTACTCCAATGGTTTGGTTTTTATCTCAACCAGTTATGACAAACCTGTGCTTTATGCGATCAAGCCAAATGGCAACGGCGATGTTACCGAGACTCATGTTGCCTGGAAACTCGACAAGAATGTGCCACACACCGCTTCCATGCTGCTGCACAAGGGCGACCTTTTCATGGTGGCAGATAATGGCATGGCAAGCTGCGTGGAACAGGCTACTGGAAAGGTTCACTGGCAGGAAAGATTGCAAGGGGCTTATTCCGCATCTCCAGTGCTTTCGGGAGAAAACCTTTTCTTTCAGAGTGAAGATGGAAAGACAACCGTACTTAAGGCAAAAAACACTTTTGAAAAGGTTTCCAATTCTGACATGAAGGATCGAACCCTTGCATCATACGCCATTGCTGATGGGAAGCTTTTTGTTCGCACGGAAAAGCAACTATTTGCTTTTCCGATTAAGTAAGGTTCCATCTTTTGCCTGAATGAGAGAAACAGTGGGCTTTAGAAGCCGCTAAATTAATTGAGGGGGGCAGTTTTATGCCCCCCTCAATGTTTACATCTGGTTCGAAAAGCGAATTATTTCTTCTTCACTAGAATGTAATCCGTTCCGCCATCCGGCAATTGAATCTGGAAAAGCATTCCTTCATCGAAGTTGGCATTTTCCGTTAGGCTTTTCAGCTCGGAAGATGTTTTTACGCTTTTCTTGTCAACCTTGGCAATCAACATTCCTACTCTTAATCCGGATTGAAAACCAAGGCTGTCACGATCCACCTTGATGATGGCCACACCCCGGGTCCCGGGTTTATACCCGTACTTTTCAGCAAGGTCAGCATTCATTTCGCCCACTTCAATGCCAAGCTTGTCAAGGTTCATGTCCCCTTCAATTTTTGGTTTTTCCGGGGTTCTCTGGGGAATCCCTCGTGAAACTCCAAATTGCTTGGGTTGTTCCTCAATGGTCACTTTCAGGGTCATTTCTTTCCCATCGCGAACCACAAGAAACTCCGCTGGCTTACCCAAGGGAAGTGACGCCACGGCAAATTGCAATGTTTGACTGTTCTTCACAGCCTGCCCTGCGACCTTTACTATCACATCGCCAGACTGGACCCCGCCTTTGCCGGCAGGACCATCATCCAGAACCGAGGTGATGAGAACTCCCTTGGCGCCTTTCACTCCAAGCTTCATGGCGACTTGTTCATCTTCAATGTCCTTGATCGTTACACCAAGGTAGCCACGGCGAACCATACCATCCTTCAGAAGTTGATCCTTGATGGATTTGGTGAGCTTTGATGTGATGGCCATTCCAACACCCTGAAAGCCACCAGTACGTGTTTTAATCGCGGAATTCACGCCAACCACCTTACCCTCGAGGTTGACCAGCGGGCCTCCACTATTGCCGGGGTTTATAGCAGCATCGGTTTGCAGGAAATCCTCGTAAAAATTCAGACGCAGGCTTCTGCCCTTGGCACTGATGATTCCCGAGGTAACCGAACCAGTAAGGCCGAATGGTGCGCCCAAAGCCAGTACACGGTCGCCGATTTCCATGGCATCAGAGTCACCAAATTCAAGAATTGGAAGATTGCTTGCCTTGATCCTGACGATGGCTAGATCCGTTTTGGGATCACCTTTGATGTCGGTGGAAGTGAATTTCCTGCCGTCATGCAGGGTAATTTCAACCTTGTCTGCGCCTTCAATCACATGGTTGTTTGTCACAATAACCCCGGAAGGGTCAACAACGAAACCTGATCCAAAACCACCAGCTCCATCTTCTGGCCCTTCGTCCTCGCGATCCTTGAATTGTTCAAAGAATTTTCTCAACTCATCCGGTATTCGGGGATCATCCATACCGGGGTTTCTTTTGCGGGAATCGCGAATTTTGGTGGGCTTAGCCTTGGATTCTATGCTTACAACTGCAGGGAGAACCTTCTTCACTACATCGCGGTAGGAAGTCAGGTTAATCGTTGGGCCGGAACTTTTTGATTCCTGCTGGGCATTCAAACCCTGAAACGCTGGCGAGGCAACAATGCCGGCCAAACCTGCCAAAAGCAAACCTGCCATCATCATTCTTTTCATGGTTTCCTCCAATTTTCAAATTAAACCTGTCCCTCAGGTGGTACCTCATTGTAGATGGTGTACCAATACTTCTCTACGATGGGCGGTCATGAAAAGTTCGCCATCAATTCATTTTTTTGAACTTTTTCCATGAGTGATCGTCTATATGGATACATGGCAAAAATGCCATATTCCCCTGTGTAATCTGTGTAAGTTCTTATAATACTTATAGTTCTGGTCGGTCAATCAATTTCAATGGTGGTTGTACCCAGAGATTTCAGCGATGGCGCCCGGTTCATTTTCAAAAAAAGAAATTCAAGTGATGGAGGAATGCCAGGAAGCCATTGGCTACCGTTTTGGACAGTTGGATTTACTAAGAAGCGCGTTGGCCCATGCTTCGGGGGTGGATTCCAGATTGTCCTCTAACGAGAGATTGGAATTTTTGGGGGATGCCATTCTGGGTCTGGTTTGCTGCGAACGGTTATATCTCCATTTTCCGGAGTTTCAGGAAGGGGATATGACCAAGGTAAAGTCCGTGGTTGTTAGCCGGCCGACTTGTGCTGCAATCAGTTCCAAATTAAATCTCGGGAAATACCTCTTCATGGGTCGTGGCTCCACACGTGAGGTTGAAAACTTGCCAGTCAATGTGCTGGCAGATGCCTTCGAATCTTTATTGGGGGCCATCTACCTGGATTCTGGTTTTGATTCCGCCAGGGAATTTGCCCTGAGGCATCTGGTCCCAATTATCGACGAGGTGGCTAACAGCGACCTGAAGAATAATGCCAAATCCCTGCTCCAGCAAATGGCACAGAAGGATTATGGTTCCACACCCCAATATATATTGTTGGATGAAAACGGGCCGGACCACAGCAAATGCTTCAAGATGGCTGCGGTGGTAAATGGCAAAACCTTCCCCGGCGCCTGGGCAAAGAATAAAAAAGAAGCTGAACAAAGAGCTGCCATGAACGCGCTTGCTGTCTTTCAGGGCCAACAACCTCCGTTTGAGCACTAACTTTCATGCCAATGAAACCTTACACTATTCGATGCATCAGCCCCGGCTGCGCGGAACTTGCCCATTACAAGATCGCCTCGCATTGGACCGATGGAATTATCTCCGAACTAAAGACCTATTCCATCTGCTGTGACAAATGTCTGGGCGGGGAATTTGCAAGCAGCATGGAAAGGCATAAGAAATGCCGAACCATAGCGGGAGAGACCCTTGCAGTGCCCGCCGTTTTTGACCTTGCCCGCGGCAAATCATCAAGCGAGCTGAAACGCCGGCTGGACTTGGAGGCGAACTTTCTGCGTTCGCTGAACATGGTTAGCTGACGATCGTTTTTTCAAAATCCATGGGCAGGCCATACACATAAAAACCATTCGCCTTGGTGCCAACGGTCATACAAATGAAATCGCTGAAGACCCGAAACAGACCGATGCATTCAATGTCTGCAGGACCTTCCATAGTGGTGATTTTTTTCATATCTTGAATGCGGAAAATGTGGATTTTTGAATCTCCTCCCGCTGCCAGGATTTTTCTTTCCACCAGTGCCAGACCTGTCACTTCATGACCCAGATCCAAGCTGCCGGTTTCACGGCTCCCCTGAATGTCCCATGTTTTTATAAATCCATCCGAGCCTGAAGTAATCAATGTTCTGCCATCTTCCATACAAAGGGTTCGCCAGACTTTTCCAGGGTGGCTTCCAAGATCCTTTTTTTCTCCATTCAACAGGTTCCAAATGGCTATTTTTCCATCCCAACCACCCGCGGCAACCCATTCCCCAGTGGTGCCATAAGCGCAGGAGAACGCTATGCGACTACTGGTCTCGAACGAGAATAATTCTTTTTGGTTGCGATGATCCCAGACTTTTACCCGGCCATCGCAGGCACTGGAGACCAATCTTGAACCCTCGGGCGAGAACCGCACGCAGTTGACGGAGGACCGATGGCCTTCCAGGTCGCATACTTTCTCCAGTGTGCGAAGGTTCCATACCGTAATGGTTTTCAGGTCGGAACCGGAAGCCGCCAACCCCATTTCCAAAGGGGCAACACAAGCACAAGCGCCACCATAATCTTTGCCAAAAGCATGAACTCTTTTGCCTTTGGCCATATTCCAAAGTGCGGGACCATACGACCCATTCGAAAAACCGAAAACATCGCTGCCATGATTTTCATCTGAAAGCAAGGTGAAGGCGATTTCTCTTGCGGGTGATAAATGATGCTGCGGTGTCAGCCTGAAAAGAAACTTTGGTTCCTCCAGCTTTTTAGGCCACTTGGGTTCTTCATGCTGCCGGGAGTTGCCAAACCAACTTTTGTAGCCTGCTATTCCTGTGGCTGTGGCGGCAAATACTCCCATTGCTGAAAGCACCTTTCTTCTTTCAAAGAATGTCAAGCGCGTGCCTTGATTCAAATGGTGAATGAATTCCTGGCAGGATGGCCAGCGATGTTTTGGTTTTTTGGCCAAAGCCTTTGCCAGCGCGGAGTGCATGGAAAGTGGAACCCCTTCAAGGTTTGGTTTTCCATGCAAATGCCCCTGAACCACTTGTGCGGAGGTTCCTTCAAATGGAAGATGACCGGATAATAATTGAATCATGGAACATGCCAGGCTGTACTGGTCGCTGTGAAGGTGGGTTTTACCATCAAGAAATTCAGGGGCGGCATATCCCAGTGTCAGGGCACCGGTGTGGCTGGTAAGGCTGTGGGCGTGTAACCTGGCAAGACCGAAATCTGCCACCTTTAACTTCCCATCCACAAGCAGGAGGTTCTGGGGTTTCACATCCCTGTGTTGAAAGGATTTTCTTTCCGGCCCGTGGATTGGTTGATGAAGGAAGTCCAACGCCAGAGCGGCTTGCTGTATCCAGGGATAAAGGGTCTCCCATTGAATTCCTTGTTGGCCTTGGCTCCGTAAATTTTGAAAATGGTCGTACAGCGTTTCCTGTGCAAGTTCCATCAACACAAACAGGTAATCTTTTTCCTGAATGGTTTTGAAAATGCGCAGAAGATTCTTATGCTGCAATTGGGATAACCACTCCAAAGCCAGAAGTTCGGTATGCGCGGATTGCTTTTCCATGGGAACGATTTTAATGGCAATTTCGCCCAACTCCTGGCTTGTGGAATGCCAAACCTCGCCGGAACCACCTGTACCGATCAGTTTTTCCAGCCTGATTCCGGGAAGGGGAGTATCCCCTGAGTTGTAGCGGATGGTCATCCGATTCGTGGAAGTGTTCCCAACCCAGGTCATTTTTTTAAGAGCAGTGATTTTTGCTTTAAGTTCTGGCAAAAGATGGGGATGGTTTTTGCAGAGCACTTCTGGATTGGTTTCTTCCCCTTGAAGCGCTTTGGTTTCCCAAATGCTTAAAAGCAAATCAATCTGCTGGGAATCAGATGATACCATGTTGGTTGAGGGCTCCGGGCGTGAAGAAGAGGCATTCTAACAGCTTCGAGCATTGTTTAAAGCGTTTTATGGCATGGTTTTAAAGAAGAATTGATCCCCAAGGGAACTTTTGTAATATATTGTTAGTATCTTGGATTCTTCTTGGGGAATGGTGTAACGGTAGCACGACTGGCTCTGAACCAGTTAGTCTAGGTTCGAATCCTAGTTCCCCAGTTTTTTTAATACACCAAAATAATTAAAAATATCGGTGAACTTTGGCCGTACCCATCGTCTAATGAGGAAGGTCATATTTGCCGGGAGAGGAAATGAATAAAAAGAAGGCATTTACACTCATCGAGTTACTGGTGGTTATAGCCATCATTGCCATTTTGATTGGGTTGCTATTGCCCGCGGTGCAAAAAGTGCGCGAGGCCGCAAGCAGAATGCGTTGTGCCAACCACATTAAACAAATTTCTCTGGCGCTGTTGAATTACGAGAACACAAATCAAAAGTTTCCCCTGGCTTACACCGATAAGGCTGACCCAAACATTATGTGGCATAACTGGGTGGTATTCATTCTTCCTTACTTGGAAGAAGCCAACCGCCTTGCAAGTTACAATATGTATTACAACTGGTGGGTTCCCCCAAATCAGGACATTGTAAAAGCTCAGTTGAAGATCATGAACTGTCCCTCAACTCCTGTTCAGCCGCGCATGCAGAATAAACCAGAAACTGTGGCGGTAATGACCCCCAATGGTATGCAGGTGGTAAACAAAGAAGGTGGCTGTGGTGACTACTTTGCCCCGGTTGGAGTTTTCTGGGAAATCAACAATGAGCTTGCGGTAGCCGACAGGATTCCCGCGGGAAGGGATCTTCGCGGAGCACTTTGCTGGCATGGTCAGGACACCACTACCACGCCGCCTTGGACTCCCAACTATACAAATCGAATCAATGACATAACTGATGGAACCAGCAACACGATTCTAATTGGTGAATGTGCCGGGCGTGAGGATGTTTGGAGGGGCAGTACCATGTACCCTGTCACCTATACTGGCACCTTGCGCTATCGTGCCAGGGGTGGAGCTTGGGCAACCACCGACAATGCATACGGAATTGGCCAGCGTGCACCATGGCATGTTTCGGCAGGTAATATTCCCGGAACCATGAAGATCAACAATTCCAATGAGTGGGGACACCTCTTTTACAGTTTTCATTCCGGGGGGGCCAACTTCGCCTTTGCGGATGGTTCAGTTAGGTTTTTAGGTGAAAATGCATCTCTGAAAAATCTTGCCAGCATGGTTACCCGAGCGGGTGATGAGGTAATTACCAACGAGTAACTTTATTTGGAAATAAAAGTTTCATGCGAAGCCCGGCAGTAATGCCGGGCTTTTTGTTTGTTTGGGTGACCTGGCTGGGTTAATGTTCTTTCAGGTTTTGAATCAAAAAATCCAGGTTATAACCATGAAAAAGTCACTTGTGTTTCTTGCGGTTGCCGTGGTTTTTGGGGCCATTCTTTTAGTGGAACAAAAATCCCAGGGTAAATTGGCTTCCTTGGCGGTTGGTCCCAAAAAGTACATGAAAGGCAATCTGCACACTCACTCCCTTTGGAGCGATGGAGATGATTACCCCGACATGATTGGTGATTGGTACAAAAGCCATGGATATCAATTCCTTGCTTTGACGGAACACAACTTGATTGCCGAGGGGGAAAAATGGAAAGAAGCTTATAAGGGAGAAACCCCAAAGGCCAAGGCGCTTGAAAAATATCTCAAGCGATTTGGGGAAAAATGGGTCGAAGTGAAGGAAATTGATGGCAAGAAGCAGGTCCGCCTGAAAACCCTTGCGGAATGCAGGCAATTACTTGAAGAAGAAGGCAAGTTCAAATTCATCAGTGCCGAGGAAATAACTCACAAGTTTGCCAAGAACCCCATCCACATGAATGCCATCAATATTCAAAAGGCTATCAAGCCAGTCGATGGGCCATCCATTCGCGAAACCATTCAGGTGAACCTCAGGAATGTGCAGCAACAGTCAAATCAGAATCAAAAAGTCGCCATTGGTTTTCTGAATCATCCCAATTTTCAGAAGACCACCCCGGCAGAGGACATGGCTGCCTGCGAGGAATTACGGTACTTCGAAGTTTATAATGGCCACCCCACAGTTCGCAACAAGGGCGACAAAGATGTTCCTTCTTGCGAAAGGCTTTGGGATATCGCCAACTCTCTCAGGATAGGCAAGTTGAATATGCCTATTCTTTATGCGGTCGCAACGGATGACTCCCATACGTACCACGAATATGGGCTAGGAAAGGTGAACCCCGGTAGAGGGTGGGTCATGGTTAGGTCGGATAAATTAAAGGAAGAGGATTTGTTGATGGCCATGAACCGTGGAGATTTTTACGCATCGAACGGGGTGGAGTTGGAGGAAGTGACATTTGAAAACGGCACTCTTTCCATCAAGGTAAAGGCCCAGGCTAATGTTCAATATAGAACCCAGTTCATAGGCACCTTGAAGGGAGCTGTCCTGGATGGCCAGCCGGTTTTGGACAAGGATGGCCTACCGGTCATTGTTTCTCGCACTTATGGGGCCGATGTCGGTCAGGTTCTTAATGAGGTGGATGGGTCCAATCCCATTTACAAGATGAATGGCAGGGAACTCTATGTCAGGGCCAAGGTGATTTCCACCAAGGCACATCCAAATCCTGCGGAAAAGGGTGATATGGAAACTGCCTGGACTCAACCGGTGGTGCCTTTGGCAAAATAAACGGTATTCTGCTGCATCCTATTGCTCTGGAAGCATCGTAGTTTTCTGGTACAGTTGAAGATCCTGCCTGATAGCCGAATTGGAAAGTGAAGTACGGTATGTTGAGATGGAGTTTTGGCCTTTTTATCTGTCTATTTGGGTCAGCCCTTCAGGCTGCAGAGCCTGCCACGAAAAATGTGATTTTGTTTGTGATTGATGACCTGGGTCGGAATGACCTTGGTTGTTATGGCAGTAAATATTACCGCACCCCGAATCTGGATGCGTTTGCGAAGACAGGTTTGCAGTTCCAGGATTTTTACGCTGCCTGCCCTGTGTGTTCGCCAACTCGCGCCAGCATCATGACTGGTAAATATCCTGCGCGCTTGAACCTTACAGACTGGTTGCCAGGCCGTGGCGATCTCCCCGCTCAGAAACTGAAGCGTCCGGAAATAGCCCGGCAGTTGCCATTGGAGGAAGTAACCATTGCCGAGGCGTTAAGGCAAAAAGGCTATGTCACCGGTCATATTGGGAAATGGCATTTGGGGGGTCAAGGCTACAGTCCCACAGAGCAGGGGTTTCAGGTGAATATCTCTGGCGACCATACAGGTACACCCGCCAGCTATTTCGCCCCATTCAAGAACGCTCAGGGGAAATTCATGCCCGGTCTTCAGGATGCCAAGGCGGGTGAATATCTTCCCGATCGCCTTGCTCTGGAGGCGGAGAAATTCCTCGAAACCAACAAGGAAAAGCCCTTCTTCCTTTATCTGCCTCATTACTCAGTGCACACGCCTATGCGGGCAAAGCAGGAAATGATCGATTCCTATCCCAAAGGTGGAAGGCCGGGTTCCCAGAGTAATCCGGTATATGCCGCGATGGTTCAAAGCATGGATGAGGCGGCAGGCCGGGTGATAAAAAAGGTGGAGCAGTTGGGGTTGGATAAAAATACCGCCATCTTTTTCACCTCGGATAACGGTGGTCTGAGTGTGGTTGAGGGGCCGAACACCCCTGCCACAAGCAACGCTCCATTAAGGGAAGGCAAAGGCTACCTTTACGAAGGTGGGGTTCGGGTTTCCATGCTGGCTCGCGTGCCGGGGTTTACCAAGGCAGATACGAAAACCAAAGCGGTGGCGTGCAGTGTGGATCTTTTTCCCACCATTCTTGACCTGTGCGGGATTACTCATGCGGGAAAAGTGGACGGTGTTAGCCTGAAAAGTGTTTTGGCAGACCCTGCGAAAAATCAAGAGCGAACCTTGTACTGGCATTATCCTCATTACAGTAATCAGGGTGGCCGTC
>JBEGQX010000199.1:0-4229 GCA_041180805.1 Planctomycetota bacterium | reverse complement strand
GTTGTGGATTTTTTCCTGGCTTTCTCAATGTCTTCTATGCCAACATTGATAATTCCCTGCTTATCTTCCACTTCGCAATCATCAAGAACCGTGTTGTCGATGTGCACATCATGGTAAGTCTTTTGAGAATAAGAATCACCAAGAACATCCACAACAGTAGGATGAATCTTTTGTTTTTCAGGCGAAACAAAGTACCCATGCACCTCAACCGCCTCTTTTTCGTATTCCGGATACCGGAGTAGGATTTCATGCAACTTGCGTAATCGGTAATGGGGAACAGTGGAGTACAAATGATGGGGCAGGTGATAGTCCTGTCCCATGGGGAATACGCAATATTGGATTATCTTGTTGACGAAGAAAATGCGGGTATTTGTCAGCCAACCCCTGTCGCCGTTGCCATGCTGAACCACCTGACGGAGAATCATGAAGAAAGAAAATGTTGTGAAGATTGGCACAAGCCAAAGTAGGAAATAGTAGACTGGTGCCCAGACGGAAACTGTGTGATAGAGCCAGGCAAGTGCATTGAATACCACACTTATATAGGTGATTCTCATAAATGTGGTTATTTGTGAACTAAAGACGGAGTGAACTTTGGATTGTTGGTAGCAATCGTTTGGCAATAAAAGAAATATGGCACTGGTGGCAAGCCACATGGTGGTTGGGATAGTGGCAAGCAAAGTGGTATTCCCGATCCAAGCCAGGTAGGCTAGCACAGGAATCATGCCGAACACATAAATCATTGCAATTCGAATGGCCAGTTTGTTCCTTTCCGAGCTCTTTTTTACGTACGGATTGGCATCAGTTCCTGTCGAACTGTAAATGGCCCGAACGAGCATGAATTTGAAAACATTCGGCAGCCATAGCTGTTTCAAAAGAAAGGCATAGAACTTGTTGGGTTGTGCCGGGAAACCAAGCCAGTGTCCGCTGGCAATCAACTGTGAAACATCGGGGTCTTTTTCAGGGTCATTCACGAATTGGTGGTGCGCCAGGTGCTGCAGGCGATAAAAATGCGTGGTGCTGTAGACCGGAAACATACACAAGACATCCGAGGCGAACTCGTTCCACTTTTTGTTTTTGAAAAGGGAATGGTGGGAACCCTCATGGCCAAGTCCTGTCAATTGATGCTGGCCAGCACCGATCATGAATACAGCAAGGATGGTAATGGGGATGGTTGTCCACCAGGGCGCGCCAAGCAGTTCCCGATATTCAAAAAAAGCAATGGTTAAACCAATAGTTGTAATGAGGTAAAAGTATGAAACTACGATGTACCATAGATTGGTGATATTATCCGCCTGCCTGAGGATTTGAAGCTGTTCCTTCAGATATTGGTCATTAAGAGCTTTAGCGGTTGTATCCGTTGCCATTGGTTACCTCACGAATAAGTCATAAAGACTATTCTATCCAAATTACATAATAGGGGTCGGATTAGTTAAAAGAAAAGGAACCCGCCAGGGGGTCCTTGAGTTAACTTGCATTTTGAATGGGAAAATCAATCAAATTGTTAAACTATGCAGCCTTTGTGTGGAAGTGAAACAATCCATGGTGCGGTTGAGGTTGCGCTGCCGCGGTCGGGGCGTGTTGTTTGGGCTGTGCTGCGCGTGAATGTTCCTTGTGATGATGAAACCGGTCCTTATAAATCCCAACCAATTCAGAATGCCCTTTGATGATTAAAAGGTTTTCGGCGTTTTCCTTTTCAGCCTGGTTGGTGAAGTTAAAGCTTCCCGTAATGATCGTTTTGCCGTCGATGATCATGATTTTGTTGTGAGCGATAGGATGGTGGGCATCAATTTGCGGTTCCAGGCCATGTTCCAAAAAGAAATGCAGCTCGGTGTATTGTTCCCTCTCGTTGCTGCCATCCAGAATGATATCCACCTTTACCCGCCGTTTTTTTGCATCAACAAGAGCTTGCGAAATATCCTTGGAGGTAAAGGAATAAGCTTGTACCAGGATTTCCCTTTTCGCTTTTTTTATCTCCTGAACAATGGCTTCACAACAGCCTCCGGCAGGTGAAAAATGTGCGAGAATTTGCCTTGCTGTTCCAAACTTGTGCTGGACAGTCCTGGCAAGGAACATGAGTGTGAATGCACCGGTGAAACCGGTGGATATGAGTAACCAAACCATGATTTATCTCCCCCTAAATCGGTGGGGAAGATAACCTAAATGGAAAAGATTTCAAGCCCTATTTTATGGGGCCTTTCCGGCATCCGTTGGAGGAACCAACTGTACCCGAACACGCTGTCCAATACGAAGAATGGGTTGCCCCGGGTCAAGGTCGATGATGCATTCCAGGGTTCGAACATCGTTAAATTGCAAAGGTTCCAACAAGATGGACCTTCGATGGGTGTACCAGTCCGAAATTCGAACTACTTTTCCCCGCCAGGTCTGGGTTGAGGTGCTGCAATCATCTTGCATAAGTGCAAGTTGGTTCAGGGAAATCTTTCCTGCGAATTCCTGTTCCACTTCAGCCCTTACTATTCTCTTTGTGGAAGGGCAGAACATAATTGCCGGAAGCTTAGGATTGGGCCCAAGTGTTTCACCGACGCTGGTGTTAATTCTTAATACCGATCCCTTGAAAGGTGCCACCAAGGTTGTTTCTTTGAGTGCATATTCAGCCTTGGATAGCCGTGCTTTGCGGGCATTCAAATCGTTCATTGCCAGGGTAACCCCGATATAGGGGTCTACCGCTTCCAACCCGTTTAATTTGGTGGTTTCACCCTCCACCGCGGATTCCAATGCCTTCACTATTGCCTGTGCGGCCTTCACATCTTCGTTGCTGGCAAGTTTGTTCAATGCCAACCGTTCAGCACCATCTCTTTTTGCGGCGGCGGCGGTCATTTCTTCTTTCTTGGCCGCTACCACAGCTTTCTGGCCCTTGATTTTTAGATCATGCTGTTTGAATAAAAGTTTTGCCTGTTCCAGTTGAGCCTCGCCAGCATGAACATCCGCCTTTGCTTCCTCTAGCTGGGCTTTTTGCAGGGTATCATCCATGCGAATTAGAACATCGCCTGGTTCCACTTCCTGATTTTCACGGACTGGAATCGCAACCACTTTTCCAGGTTGCAAAGGGTAAAGCGGGGTAACCCCACCATCCACATCCACGTAAGCAATGCAAACGGCCCTTCGGTCTGATGCATCCTCGGTGATCTTTGCCTTGCCATCCTTACCGCCCTGCAAGGCGGTGAAGTTCAGTGGAATATTTGGCGAGAAGGATTCCGGGTCGCTGGGTGGTTTTTGCAGAAACCAGATTACAGCAGCCCCTGCAAGCAGGGCGCACATGACGCCAAAGCTAAATAGTCTGGGCGCAATTCTGGTCCAGCTTGTTATCGGTTGGTATGTATTAGCCATAAATCGATCCTTGTCCTTAGTATTGCTACCCGAAGTTTCAAATTTCAGGGGCAGAATGAGGCCTCATGCCTTTGCCATAACTTCTTTGAATGCCTTCCATGGCATCTTTCTGAAGCTTTCCATCTTCCATGTAGAACACCCGGTCGGCGAAAGGGATAATTCGGGCATCGTGGGCAACAATAAGCACCGAACAGCACCGTTCGTGGGCAGCACTTCTTAGAATGTCGATTACTTGTTCACCTGTTGTCCAATCCAGTGCGCTGGTTGGTTCATCTGCAAAGCAGAAATCCGGATTTTTAATCAGGGCCCTTCCAATGGCCACTCTTTGTTTTTCCCCGCCGGACATTTCCCCGGGTCGCAGGTGTGCCTTTTTAAGCATTCCAAGCATGTCGAGAATTTCGTCGGCTTTTTTAGAGGCCTCTTTCGCGCTTAGGTTGTCACCCCAACGGGCAACGATTTCAAGTTGCTGTCTCGCGGTAAGTGACGCAAATAAATTGTAACCTTGAAAGATAAAGCTGCAATGCTTCCGGCGAAAACGCTCCCGGTCAAGTTCACTCATGTTCCAAATGTCGGACCCCAAGGCAACCACTTTGCCACCGTTGGGTCGTAGCAATCCGGAGAGCATGGCAAGCAAGGTGGTTTTACCGGAACCAGAGGGTCCCATCAACAGTGCGATTTCACCATGGTTCAGGGAGAGGGAAACACCATTAACAGCGGTGGATTTCATGTCCCCTTCACCAAAAGTCTTCAGTAAATCCGCGCACCTCATGGATTCTGTTCCAGGTACATAGGAATTACAATTGGTGCCTCGGGACAACCGCATTATGCTTAATCCTCGTTACCTTAAAAGTGCCGCTGGTTCCACATTCCGTAGCGAACGCAAG
>JBEGQX010000198.1:0-13777 GCA_041180805.1 Planctomycetota bacterium | reverse complement strand
AAAAAAGAATCGGTCTGGCGGATGCGTTGATTTATATTTTTTCTATTTTGCTGTAATCGTCGACTGTAAAGCTGCTGAGTTCACCGTTATCTTTAGTGAAATGAACGCATACAACCAAAATGTCGTCCTCGGGTACCCTTTCGGTTGCAATACCAGTGGCGAGATGGTTGTAATGTCTGAATGTGCCCTCTACTGGCGCATTCCAAGTTGCAGAAGAGCCAACTCGAATGCGTTGGGTGATTCGAATTCTGTCACCAGCTTTAAGGGTTTGTAATACCTTGGAAATTTCTTCGCCAAGATCCCGGGTAGATGAGGGAATTCTATCCATGGTATTTAATCATCCTTGCTGCATTTCTTGCCACGAACCAGCGCAATACGCCCTGTTCGGGCCAGTTCCACAATACCGTAAGGCCTCATCAGATCAATGAATGCCTCCACTTTGGTTTCTTGCCCGCTGATTTCGATAATCAGGGAGTCCGGTGATACATCCACCACTTTTCCGCGGAACATTTCCACGAGCAAGGTTATTTCGACCCTCTGAGCTGGGACCGCGTGCACCTTGATAAGCATCAGGTCGCGTTCGATGAAATTCTCGGAGGATATATCCTGGACGCCCACCACGGTGATGACCTTGTCCAGTTGTTTGCGAACCTGCTCAAGGTCTTCGTTGGTTCCATGAACCACGAAGGTCATTCTGGAAAGGTTTGGGTTTTCGGTTTCGCCCACAGCGAGGCTGTCGATATTGAAGCCACGAGATGCAAGCATGCCCGATATGTGAGCCAGAACACCAGGCTGATTTTGAACCAATGCAGAAAGAAGATGGCGCATGAACATTCTCCAGAACTATATCATTGATATACGGATTTGGGGGCGATTTATCAACTGATCGCACCCGGACAGTTTTATTCAATTCTTAGGATGTCCGCCCATTGGTCACCATTCAGGTTGATTGTCCTGAACTGGTTCGGGGTGTCCGCAAGGACAGCCATGCCAACATGAACTTTATCCGGCCCAAGTCGAACCAGTCCACTGATGGTAATCCAGCGGGATTTCTGGCCTTTAGGTTCAGGTACACGGACATTTTGATTAAACAATTGCGCGAAGCCTTCGGGGCTGTATTGCGCCTCCCAGATTTTTACTTCCGGGTAATCTCGCATTGCTAAATCCCCCAGGTTGGGGGTGATGAAGTTTAATAAGGATTCTGCCTGCTCTTCATTAGGCTCTGGGCCATTTCCACCGGCTTTGGCAAAGATTAAAACCCCTAAACGCACAGGAGTTCCCTTTACCGTGATCCTCTTTTTACCTGGTGGGAAAGCATGGTTCTTGATTTTTGAAAGATCAATCTCAAGGGCGTTTTCCTGCCATTGTTTGGAACTTATGGGTTTGTTCTTTCGCTTGCCTGCTGGTTTGGAGAAAAGCTTGAGGATTCTAAGGATCAACAAAATAACCAGGACCCCGATTAGTCCATAAACCAAGGGCCAGCCATATTCATTAAGGAACCCTTTGACTTCCACAGGAACTTTGTCAGAGACCTTTTCGAGTTGTTCCTGGACTTTTTTTTCTATTTCAGCAGTTTGCATGGATGTTCCCCTCGGATTATCAGTCCAAGCAAGCTAGGTCAACAACGCCGTTATTGCAACATTAATTGGTTGAATTGAGGGAAAAGACTCAAAAGCTTGGCTGCCAGAAAAAGACTGATAAATGCCATCCCCCACTGAAAAACAAAAACCAGCATGGCTCTGCGAAATGGAATGGTAAGGAATAACACTTGCAGAATACCCATGATGGCGAATGTGACCATGATCGCCGGATATCGAATTAATGGCACTTGCCCGAGGACTTTGTATTTCATGGAAAGGGTTGTAAATAACCATTGCGTAAAACCTGGCACACGTTCGTCTTCCCTGGCATCAAGAAGAGCAAGCAGAACAAGGTAAGAGAGGCCCGAAAAAACCACATATCCGGTCGCTGCGATAGTCGGTGTTATAAAAAGAACCTTGGAAATTCCGGGAATTTCCTCTCCCAGCATGCCCATGACTATGCGCAAATAGAACGCGCTTAAGCATACCAGCAAGATCAAAGAAATCAGGGCTTCCATGGTTGGTCTTATCCGGCTTTGCTTTGAATGGGTGGATTGCCAACTTGTTCTGCGCTAGCGCTTTCTGAGGAGACTTTTTTGCTCATCAGGAATTCAAAAACAATTGGTAATACCGATATAACAATGATGCCAAGGACCACGATTTCGAAGTTCTGTTTGACCCATGGAATCTGGCCAAAAAATACCCCGGCACCCATGCAAATCCCAACCCAGGCTATGCCGCCAATCACGTTGAAAATGAAAAACACCGGGTAAGTCATCTTTCCAATACCTGCGACGAAGGGCGCAAAGGTTCTTACAATTGGAACGAACCTCGCAAGGATGATCGTTTTGCTGCCATACTTTTCATAAAACTTTTGGGCGCGTAGCAAATGTTCCTTGTTAAGGAGAAGTGAATTTTCAAAGCGGAATACCTTGGGCCCAAGCCAATGTCCTATGGCGTAATTCAGGGCATCACCCAGCACGGCCCCAGCAAGAAGAATCAGCCCCATGGCCCAAAGATTTACCGTGCTTCCCTGGCTGACACAGAGGGCACCCAAGGTGAATAAAAGTGAATCGCCGGGAAGAAAAGGAGTTACCACCAAACCGGTTTCACAAAAAATGATGGCAAACATGGCAAGATAAAACCATGGCCCAAGGCTGGTTACCATCTGATTCAGGTGAACATCCAAATGGCGGATGATCTCTACAAAGCTAAGAATCCAATCCATGGCCTATCCTCTTTTGAAATTCATTCCGTGAAGGAAGAATGAACTGTTTGGGGGATTGTGGCAAGGCCAATTGGAGGAAGGTTATTGCAGGCCCATGGATATCCAGTTGTGTCCCTGGTGCTGAATAAAGGCATCAGCCCCGTCGGGGCCCATGGTGCCAATTTTGTATTCCTCGGGGATTTGGGCCGATGTGGACTCGGTCGCTTCCAGGAAAGGCTGAATAACTTCCCAGGAACGTTCGATTTCATCACTTCGCATGAAAAGGGAAGCATCGCCATTTAGCGCGTCTTGCAGAAGTCTTTCGTAGGCTTCGGGTATTTTGACATTTGCGAAGGCATTCCTGTAATGAAACTGCATGTTCGAAGGTTGAAGAATAGTGCCATCACGATCTGGCTGTTTGGTCATGAAGTTCAGGTGAATGCCTTCATCCGGCTGAATGCAAATGGCAAGATGATTGCATTGCATTTCAGAGCCTTCCGAGAGTGGGAACATCAAGTGTGGTGGGCACTTGAACTGGATCACCACTTCGGAAGATCGCCTGGAGAGTCCCTTGCCTGATCTCAAATAAAATGGCACCCCACGCCATCTCCAATTGTCTATGGAGAGTTGTAATGCGGCATAAGTGGGTGTTTTTGAACCTGCTTTGACGCCTTTCTCCCCGGCGTAACCATGGTAGCGACCGGTTGCAATGCGCTTTTTGGCTTCTTCCACTGAGTAGATCGGAATGGAATCAAGAACCTTTACCTTTTCATTTCGCAAGGGGTCTGCGGCGTATCGTGAGGGAGCTTCCATGGCCACCAAGCTGAGAAGTTGCAACAAGTGGTTTTGGAACATATCCCTAAGAATGCCGGCGTTATCGTAGTAATCAGCTCGATTGCCTATGGTTACTGTTTCAGCAACGGTGATTTGGACATGGTCGATATAGTTACTGTTCCACAGCGGTTCAAACAGGGTGTTGGCAAAACGAAACACCAGTATGTTCTGAACAGTTTCTTTTCCAAGGTAATGATCTATGCGGTAGATCTGATCCTCATGGAAATGGGTTCGGACTACCTTGTTGAGGGATCGCGCTGTAGTGAGATCATGGCCGAAGGGCTTTTCAATGATCAAACGGCGCCATCCTGGCGCAAAAGCACTGCCTTGTACGGATTCTGCCATTCCAAGCTTACCAAGTCTGGATGTTATTTCCGGGTATAGCTGGGGTGCAACAGAAAGATAATACAATCGGTTTCCAGGCTGGCCCTTTTCGATCAGGGCCAATCTGTCTTGCAAATTTACAAGTCCACCATCTTGAGCACCATCACCACGGGCGTAGCCAATCCGCGGCGCAAATTTGGCCCATGCTTCCTCGTTCCAGTCTTCCTTGGAGAGGGATTTGATGGCTTCTGCCATTTTGGTTCGAAAGGAATCATCATCAAATGGGGATCGGGAAACCCCTACGATATGGATGTTTTCTGGAAGCCTTCCCTTGCGATCCATCCGATAAAGGGATGGAATCAGTTTGCGGGCGGTTAAGTCCCCGGATGCTCCAAAAATCACAATCGTGGTAGGGATTGAACCCATTAGAAACACCTCAATACTGACGAGCGCCAATTTTCTCTTTCCAATTGCCTGAAACAAATCAGGATGAATGGTCGCTATTCGATCCTTTCTGACATGAAGGATATTATCTTAGTGATTGTACTAACGAGACAACATTCTGGTAGCATATAAGCCGTCTGATCTGTTCCTGATCGTTGGGGGTTCAATTGGAAAAGGCAGGCCGCTTACTGGGGATATCACTTTTTCTCTTTCTGGTTTACGGGGTATTCAGGCTGTATTTCCAGCCAGATGCCCTGGAAGTCAAGGAACTAAAAAGCGATGAGGTGGAAATAGCGTGGCTGCATGGCGCCAGTGGTTCCTCGGATTGGGAGAACCTGGTGCGTTCCGAATGTTTGTTTGGTCTTCATTCGAATCCATGGGTGAGAAAACTTTCATTTGTGACAGATTCTGGCACATTTCCGCAGCAGTCGGCCAGTATACCCAGCTTTCAAATCGTTCATCCGGAAAGTACAACCCGCGTGGTGTTGAAGTGGTACAAGATTACCTCGGAAACCGGTCACGATTACTGGATTAAAAAACTTCTGGGAAGAAAAAGAGGCCCCTCAATAATTCTGGGCGGTTCCACATCCTCGGATGCCATGGCGCTAGCTGGCGCGCTTGCCGAACACACAGTGAGTATGGCGGATATTCAAAAACCGGTTCTCATCTTCACTACCGCATCTGCAAATATGCTGCCCTACAATCCGCCTGGATTGCTAATTCCCGCTACGCCGGAACAGATCAGCCTGATGAACATTTACCCTGGAAGAACTTTTCGTTTTGGGTTTGATAACAGAACCATGTGCGATGATTTAATTCAGGTGCTATGGGGCAGGCGTGAGCTTCGTCCGCACCAAAACGGTATGCAGATGGTAGTATGGGAGGATGATGCCTACGCCAGGGATTTTGTGGGCGAATTCTGGCAATCCATGGCAAGAAGGTTTGCTTTTGGCAAAGCCCAGCCATGGTTCCTGTTTCATGATCATTATCTGGCACGGGTTGTACCTTTTCTTCTTTCGGTTTCCGGAAATGGCGCGGGAGGTGATCTTTCGGAAAACTTTGGCGTTCAAAATCTGCCCACAACCCAGATTATTGATTCCAGCGTGGGCACTCGCAACCAGCCCAACAGGTTTGAAAGTAGTATTTTGAGGTTTCTAATTGCAGACTTTGAGAAGGGGCCCCCGGGAGGTCAGCGATTGCTGGTTCTTGGTGGCCAGGCTGGCCCTTCGAGAAGGGTTCTCAGAGAATTCAATACCCTCAGGCCAGATCTTGCGCATGGTATGGTTGTGGTGGCGGGTGATTCCCTATCCATGGATATGTTTTACAGGGATCGTGGCGTGAACTGGCCCGTTTCCGAGTTGCCATACCGGGTGTTATTTTTTAATCACGCAGATCCAGTCTCCATGGAAGCGGGGTTTTTGCCCCTGACGGATACTCAAGCCGAAAGTCAGCCGTTTAGATCCGGCAGTACCGATGAACTAGTTTTGGATTCCCAGATATTACAATCCTTGGCCATGGCGTTGTTGCACCCAGACCAGGTAAATAACGGGACCGTCGAAGTCTTGAGAAGCCTCCGCTGGAATGAGAATTCCTTGAGTTTTGAAAAAGGTTCAACCTTTTTTGACATTCATGGTAATCGCAGAAGTGGCACCGGGGAATGTGTTGGGTTGCTGACCCCACCGCTGGATGGAAAGATTGGCCAGATTGATCTTTGGACCATGCGTTACCAACAAAATGTTCCCGAGCCTGTGATGGTGCCGTTGAAAAGCCTTCCATTGATGGCAGGGGGGGGCAGATGAGTCAGCCCATCAGCAAGGAACTAAAAGCCGGCTTTTCCAAGATAGGTTTGCTGGCCCCTGTTCTATTCTGGTTGCTGGTTCTTTTTGCGCTGGCAGACCCAATGTTTCTCTGGTTGGGGGGTGATTCCAGGTTTGAACAAGATGCGATCAAGGAGTGGTTGGAAGAAGCCAGGGTTTCCCGTAGAAGTCTTCCGGAATTGATTGAGGCCTATTTGCGTTTGGTTCCACAAAAAGGCGCATCCGTGGATGAAGCGCTGGATATCCGCTGGCAATCCGCATTGGTTCGCAGGGAGGAAATCAAGGAACACTTGCGAGCCTTGGGGGAACCTGTTTCCAAGCATTACCCAGATCAGTTGCCGTTGTTCCCTTTTTTGTTCCGGATGGAAGTGGTGTTGGATTCAGAACCTTTGGAGCCCATTTGGTGGGATTCTGGAATAGCTTGCAGGGAAGATCAGGTTCAAAAGCTTTCCTACCGGATTACACCGCGTTCCAGTGTGAAGGTTCTTTATCAGCTTCATGCCTTTGATCACCGCCGAGGTCTTGAGAAAGAACGGTTTCAGCGGGGCAGGTGGTTGCTTGTCATAGCCATCACGCTTGCAGTGGGGGTAAGCATTCAGGCATTATGGTCTTACCGGCGGGAGCGAAACCGTCAAAGGCAGACAGAACTTGCCAGAACCCAGGCACAAGAGTCAGAGAGCCTTCGCCTACAGGCGGAAAAACAGTTGCTTTCACAGCAATTGCTGGCCAAGGCCGCGGAAAGTGATGCCTTGGAGCTTCGCTCGCAAATGTACGCAGGTATCGGTATTATGGCCGGTTCATACGCCCACAATATCAAGAACATGCTTGTCAGGCCCTTGGATCTGCTCAGGCGTGCTAGGAATGCTCCCGGGCAGTCCTCCGAAATGATATGTCTTTTGAATGAGGTTGAAGAAACACTTGGTTCGGTGGGAGACAGGCTTTCCCAGATTCTTGGTACCCTTCGCAGAAGTCCGGACAAGTATGAACCTGTTCAGGTTGACCTCGCTAAAACAGTTTCCTCCATGGTTGATTCCTGGAAAATGCTGGCAATTGATAAATGGAAAATAGAGCTCACCCATGGGGAATTGCCCCAAGATGGCGCCATGGTAATGGCGGACCCATCCCATTTGCAGCAGGTGTTGGAAAACCTGATCTTTAATGCGAGGGATGCGATTTTTGAACGCAGGGCAAGAATGCGTGAAGCTGCCCGTGAAATAGCCAAGAAGGATCCTGTCGCCGGCCGGCAGGAACTTCTTAAAGCTGCGGAGTGGGTTGGCACTATTTCCATGCACCTGGCATCCCAAAAAGATGGTTGGTTGTGCAAAGTTTCCGACAATGGTGCGGGCATGACGCCGGAAACCCTTTTACGATGCACAGAATCCTATTATTCCACCAGAAGACAGAGTGCTATTTTTGAAGGCATGAGTTCCGGAATGGGATTGGGGCTATCCTTTGTGAAAACGGTGTTGCAAAGGGCCGGAGCGGAATTGTCCATCGATTCGGTGTTGAATCAGGGAACTTCCGTGTCCATTCGATTTTCTTCTGCGGAGGCTTCCAAGTCCGAAAATGTCTAAGGCATTACAAAGTGTTTGCGTTTTCTGTGGTTCGCGTGTTGGCAACAACCCAGAGTATGTTTTCGAGGCACGCAAGTTGGGTTTTCTGTTCGCGCAAAAAAGTATAGAGCTGGTCTATGGAGGGGGAAATATTGGTTTGATGGGTGTGATAGCGGATGCACTTCTGGAGAAAAAAGGCAGGGTTACCGGAGTGATACCGGGTCAGCTTCGCGACAAAGAGGTTGCCCATAACGGGCTTACGGAATTGATCGTTGTGGAAACCATGCATGAGCGCAAGGCGATCATGGCAAAAAGGGCCGATGCTTTTATTGCCATGCCCGGTGGGTTTGGAACCTGTGATGAACTATTTGAGATCTTGACATGGGCCCAGCTAGGAATCCATGCAAAGCCGGTGGGAATCCTGAATACTGCTGGGTTTTTCGACCCCATGCTCGCATGGGTGAACCACATGGTGAAAACGGACTTTCTAAAGCAAAAACATACCGAACTGGTCATCGTGGATGGAAATTCAGAAGCTTTGCTTGAAAAGATGCTTTTGGGGCCAAAGATGGTTGTAAGGCCGACAGATAAAGTGCAACCATGAAGATATTTTGAAATTTCTGTCCTTTCCAATGGCTGCCCTTGCCCAAATTCCCCCGAATTGGTTAGTCTAATGCGTTGCAAAAGACTGCCGACCCAGGGAGGGGTTTGTGTCAAAGCAGGAAGAACTTCTGATACTGGCGCTACGCAAGGCTTTAGAGTCGCCTGATGGCCTGGAAATGCTTACCCGCAAGGGGGTGCTGGGTTTGTTTCCCAACTCTCCGGCAGGGAAGCAAGCCGCCCAGAGTGCACTAAATCAGGGATGGCTCCAAAAAAAAGGTTACCATCCAATCCCTTCGCGTCAGTACCTTTGCATTACATGCCAGGGTGTTGAATGGCTTATTGAATCCTTGAAGGTTCCAGAAATGCTTACCAAGGCAGCGGCATTGGTTGAGAAAGCTTCACAGCAATCATTCAAATCCTCTTTGTGGCAAACTTTGGCAACTAGCCTGTCCCGTATCGCATTGTCGCCAAACGAAAATCAGGAATTCCAAAAAGTTTCAAAACTGGTGCTATTGTGCCTTAAAGAATGGCAAGATCAGGGCAGGGCAGGGGATTGCCCTTTGCCGAAACTTTATAAATTTCTGATCGAGTCAGGATGTCAGACAACCTTTGGAAAATTTCATGATGTGTTGAGAAATCTTCACGCCAGAAAGCTCGTGGACCTGCACCCCTGGACAGGGCCTCTTTATGAAATAGCCGAACCATCGCTAGCCATGATGTTCGGTCACGAAATTTGCTATTACGCCTGTTTGGGTACCTTGGATCAGGTGCAGAACCAAATCACGGATGAAATTCCCATGATGGGATCATTGCAGAAAGGAATCTACCATGAACCAACTACTTGCAAGTGAACCTCTTGCCAATTCCGTTATGGATTGGATGAAAAGGCATGGTAATCCCTTTAGGAATTACTTTGCCAGAAATCCTGACGATGAGGTTTGCGCATTTTACCATGTGCCCGAGCTTTACGCCCGCGAAAGGGAACAGTTGCTCAGGGTGGTTGACCAGTATCGGTTCACTCCAAACACCCATTCCGAGGTTGTGCCAGTGCTGGGGAACAAGGGGGCTGGCAAAACCCACTTGCTTCACTCCATAAAGCATGGCGCGGAAGGTAATTGGCAACTACTTGTGTCACCCGGTTCTTATCAGAAAGACACCGATTTCCTGGAATACCTTCTTTTCCAGGTGCTTGATACCTTGCTTGGCGGTGGCAGGCAGCGTAATACCCGACCCATGGAGTACGTTGGTGAGCAACTTATCCGCATGTTGCTTTCCAGAACCCTTGGTAACCTTTCCGCGGAACAAAGACTGGAACTGTTCCCACCCCCTGGAATGGGCTGGCTTGCGAAAACTTTTGGATTAGGCAGCACCCAGGCGGTGGAGCGCACTCAATGGCTTATTGATGAACTCTCCAGGCCCAACCTGGATTCCCGAACCCCGGGGGTGGTGAGAAAGCTTTGCGAGGATGCAGGCGTTTCCTGCCAGAAAGTTTTTGACCTGGTTTGTGATTATGTGGATGCCACCTCAGGCCACGATGTGTCAGCCATGATGCGTCATGCTATTTTACAGGGTTTTGCGAGGTCTGTTTTACTTGGGGATGAAACAGAACTTGCCAGTTTTCTTACCTATGGTTTTGCGGAACTGGACTTCAAGGTGCAGCCAGGCAGGCAGGACCTGGTGCTGGCATTGTTCCGGGCCATGATGGGTGTCATGCAGGAATTGAAAATACCTGTAGTAATCGCATTCGATCAGTTGGAAGATTTATTGCTGTCCAGGCGCAATGAGGATTCCCACAAAACCGCCGAATCATTCTTTGCAGGCATCGTCAAGGCAATGCATTTGTTGGATGGCATAAGTTTTCTGGTCTTTGCGGAACGAGGTCTATGGAATCGGTTCATTCCTTCGTTGGATGGTTACATACAGGATCGGTTGAACAATCCGGTTCATGTGCCCGGTTACGGAACCATCAAGTCGCTAAGGTTGGAGGCCCCACCTTTGGAATTGGTTCGCAAAGTGGTGTCTGCCAGGTTGTCACCCGTATTTCGCGGAATGCCCGGTTCTGAAAGGCTTCCAGAGTTTTATCCGTTCACCGCGGAGCAGGTGGACATGATTGCGAAGACCGAACCCACATTGCGTGACATGCTGCAGCAATTCCGGCACCTGTTTGACAAGCTTGTTTATGGGACAGAGCACGAGTTAACAGCATCGGAACCCAGAGGTTACCAAACCCCTGCCAACGAGGTGCAAGTGGCGGAGGAAACCCTGCCACAGGGTGTGAAATCCATGGTTATTATGGAAGTACCTCAGGAATCCAAAGTGGCGGAGGAAAAAGACGCACCGGCGGGTCAGATGCAGGAAAATTGCACCAAAACCCAGGAAATGCCCGTGGATGTTCTTGCCCAGATGTGGGAGAGGGAATTTCAAATAGCCAAAGAACAGCTTACGCCAGAAAGCGCACTGGTTGGCGCAACACGAGAGCTGCAGTCTGGCCTGGGAAAACTGCTTCAGCTATGCCATGAACAGGGAATCAAAGTTGGTCCATGGCGGCTTGCCCATGTGGTGGCTGATTGGACTTTTGGTGATCACCCGACTTTTGGCTCGATAACATTGGCCCATTGGGTTTGTCGTGATGGCCAACCTTGGAAGGTGGGTATTGGACTTTTCCTGGGTAAGGGGCAGGCCAAGTCGCGGGATTTGGCTGTCAAGCTTTCTGCTTGGGAAATTCAACCAGCGGTGATTGATCACCTGATCTTGTTGCGTCCGGAAGATGACCTGGCACTTGCAGGCAAGGGCAAACAGCTTTGGCTTGAAATGGAGAAAAAAGGCAGACATTCCCGGATGGAACCATTAAGCCTCAACAGTTGTGCCACGCTCTATGCATTTCCGCGCATTCTTGCGACATTGACCGAAGGGCTTATGGATGGCCAGCCATTACCGAACCTCGCGGCCATAGTGCAGGAAAAATGCGAAAAGCTTCTTGAGCAGATTTGCATGCCGGTTCAGGGTGAATAGTCTAACTTAATAGTGCGGTGGAGGTTTTCGCCGCCAAGACTGGATTGTCACTGGAAACCGGAAGATGAGCAGAGAACCAATTCCTGCCGATTCTCCAAGATCGTTCTGGTATGGATTGATTAACTACGAGCAGAAATCCCCCACCAGGGAGGACTTCAAGCTTGATCGCATGCGTAAGCTGATGGCTCTTCTGGGAGATCCCCAAAAAAGATTGAGCGTGATCCATGTCGCTGGAAGCAAGGGCAAGGGATCCACTTCCGCCATGTTGGCTTCCATTCTTCAGGCAGCTAATTTTAAAACTGGTTTATTCACTTCGCCACATTTGAACCGGGTGGAAGAGCGCATTCGTATCCAGGGGCAGGATATTTCATCCATTCAATTGGATGAACTTCTGCAAACGGTCAGGAAAGCGATTGGTGAAAATCCATTGCAAAACATTGGTTTTGTTCCAACTTTCTTTGAAGTTGCCACTGCTGTCGCTTTTCTTTTTTTTGCCCAGGAGCAAGTGGATTTTGCGGTCCTTGAAGTGGGGTTGGGGGGGCGGCTGGATTCCACGAATGTTTGCAATCCGCTGGTTTGCCTTATCACCAGCATTAGCTTCGACCATGAGGCCCAGTTGGGCAACACCCTGGCGAAAATAGCGTTTGAAAAAGCTGGAATCATCAAACCCGCGGTTCCCGTTCTGACTACTGTGGAACATCCGGAAGCTCTGAATGTCATAAGGGAAACTGCCGAAAAAGCAGGGGCCCGGCTTGTCTGTTCACCAGACCAGATTTCATGGTTATACAATCCGGGAAAAGTGAATAATGGCACTTTGCTTCCGTCCAAGATTAAAGCTTTTACCCATGGACACGAATGGCCTGCGTTTGAATTATCGCTTTTGGGGCCGCATCAGGCTTCGAACGCATCACTTGTGCTTGCATGTGTCCATGAACTTCAGCAAAAGGGGATTGCAATCCCGGAGGAAGCCATAAAGTATGGGCTTGCAAATACTCAATGGCTGGCCCGGATGGAAGTTTTTGGAAAGTCACCTCTGGTGGTTCTTGATTGTGCCCACAATAGGGCATCCGCAAAGGTCCTTGTGAATACTCTCGGTTCCAGTTTTCCCAAGGGACCGAAAACCTTACTTTTTGGTGTTAGCGTGGATAAGGACATCAAAGGTATGTTCGCAGAGTTCGGGCAATTTTTTGAAAAGGTTTTGTTCACTCAGTCGCTATATAGCCCAAGGGCGGCAAAACCGGAAGATTTAGCCCATTTGTGGAGCCAAGTTTCCCAAACACCCGCCTATTCCGAGCCAATTCTTGAAAAAGCCATGGCCATGGCGCTCGAAACGACTCCGCCGGATGGAATCTTATGCGTGACTGGTTCAGTTTTTCTCGCTGGAGAAGTACGCTCAATCCTTCCTAATTATCTTCCAGTTTAAAAAAACTTGGCTTCAAGAACATTTTTCTTAAAGTGTACCAACATCCCTGCCATCACCTTGTTCAAAATGATTATTCTTACTCGATGAATGTCAAATACGGGGTATAATATGCTTCAGGATGGAATACTTTCTTGATAGGTTCGGGAGGATCTCGGACATGGTTTGTAATCTCCGGAAAAAAATCGCCTTTGTTATCAATGCCACTGTTCTGGGTATTGCAATTATGCAATCACCAGTGTTGGGTGCTGATGATTTAATTGACCGTGCCAGACAAATACGTGAAGTTGCCTCCCAGAAAAGGGAGGCCGAGGTTCGCCAGGCGATTTCAGATGCGACCCGTGTCGCAAGATTTTCCCCTGCCCGTGCAGCGGAGAATTTGAAGCCGGTATTAATGGCGGTGGAAGATGATGGTAATCTCCCCTCGGAAAAGAGAACAGCCCTTTCGAGTATGCTCCGGACCCAGATCAGAATCTACGATAAGAATGCAAACCTGCCGGTGAGCCGCGATTTGACCAGCTTGGAATCCCAAGCAAACAAATCAGAAAGGCAGCAGGTTGCGGATAAGAAATCCCAGGACGATGAGAAGCTTTCCCGCAATTTGGATTCGATCCGCAATTTACGTCGTGATGGTCAGTTAGAGGAAGCCAACCGCCGGTTTGATGAAATTGCCAGGCTTTACCCGGAAAACCCCGCGGTGAAAGCAATGGGCCGTATGGGCAGGGTGCAGGATAATATCGCTGCGGAAAGTAAATTGCGCAGTCAGCGTTCCGATATGAATCTCGCCTTGCAAAGAGAGATTTTGCGTTCCTCCATTCCTGTTACGGGTGATATTAGCTTCCCGGAAGATTGGGTGGAAAGATCCAAACGCAGGTCGGGCGGTGCAAAAATCTCCGAGGAAGATCGCAAGACTTTGAAAACCCTCTCAAGTCCTTTGACCTTCACTTTGAAGAATGAACCATTTCAAAGTTTTCTTGATGTGA
>JBEGQX010000197.1:0-14881 GCA_041180805.1 Planctomycetota bacterium | reverse complement strand
ACATCCACGCCAGACTGCTTGCTTTTTCTTTCAGCCTTGGAGAGAAGGCCGGTGATTTTGTCAAAATAAAGTGAAACCTCGGTACCCCCTTGGATGGAAGCTTTAACACCCTTGACTGCAGCCCCATTTACCTTGCTTTCGGGCAAAGAAGCAAGCTTCGCATTCTGACCCAACAAATCAACCAGATTAATCACCCGCAGGAAATAAGCCTCGTCCTTCAGTTCCGCAATCTTTTCCTTGGGTAGTTCTTGGGCAATGCCGCTGGCGCTGGACCAGCCCTTATCACCGTTCATGCAAAGAACAAGCCGTTCAGCCATGGTGAGGTTGATGGTGAGGCGAAGCTTGTCCGGCAGGGAAATCACAAACTCGTCGGAAAAATTCTGCGTCTGGCCAAAATTGAATACCCCGGAACTGGTTCGACGACACTTTTGAGCCTTTACCAACGCGTCCTTGCCACCCTGGGCATCAATTGCCTTTTGGATCACCGCTTTTGGGTCATCCTGTGCTATCAGGTTGGAATGGAATGCCACGGTTGCAACCAATGCGAAGAGGAAGCGTTTCAGGCACATGGGTGGAATCCTTGCTGTTGGGTTTGTTGTCCTGTCATGGTACAACATTCAAAGCGGAAATCGATGGCGATTTCATTCGAACAACCAGGGAAAATAGCATGTTGTCCAGCGTAACCATTAGTCTTGTACCTGAAGCCAGGGGCGGTCCGTTTGTATTCTGGGATGATGTGGCGGCTGGCTGTACCGAGGCAAAAAAACTTGGCTTCGATGCGGTGGAGATTTTCGCCCCCGGGCCGGAAGAACTGAAAAAGGCCAACGCTCTCAAGATAGTTCAGGATCATGGTTTGAAACTGGCCGCCCTTGGTACAGGCGGAGGTTGGGTGCGCCACCAGTGGACTTTGACCTCGGGTGAAAGTCAAATCAGATCCAAGGCTTTGGATTTTGTCCGATCCATGATGGATGCCGGTGCGCCTGCCGGCGCCGGTGCGATCATTGGTTCCCTGCAGGGCAGGCATGGCAACGGGGTTTCACCCGAGCAGGCACATGGTTTCCTGCAAGAAGCCATCGCCACTCTGGCGGTTCATGCCCGGGCCATTGGTGTGCCTTTGTTATTTGAACCACTTAATCGCTATGAAACCAACCTCATTCGCACGGTGGAGGAAGCGCTGGATCTTGTGAAAAAATCCAATGCCGATGGATGGGTAAAATTGCTGTGCGACCTGTTCCATATGAACATCGAGGAAATAGAAATTGAAGCGACCCTTCGGCGGGCAGGTCCTGCGGTTGGCCATGTGCATCTGGCCGATTCCAATAGAAGACCCGCGGGTTATGGCCACACAAATTTTGGCAGCATAGCCCGCGCGCTTAAGGAGATTGGCTACAAAGATTTTGTTTCTGCCGAGGCACTGCCATGGCCAGATAGCACTCAGGCTGCACGGCAAACCATTGCCTGCTTCCGAGCCCATTTCCAGCAGTAAAAACAAAGAAGAGACGGGCTTGAAACCCATCTCTTCTTGAAATTAACTCAAATGGCAGGTTTATTCAAAACGCTCGATAATCACCACCGATGTGTCATCATGGCGACCATTTCCCTGGGTGAAAGCATTGGAGTCGTCAAACAGCGCCTGCAAGGTCTGCTCAATCGGTTGGGTGGAAGTTTTGCGAAGAGTATCCGAGATACCAGCGATGCCAAATTCGACATGCTTGTTGGCATTGTCAGGGAAGGCTTCTGCCAAACCATCGGTAAATAGCAGCAACCTGCTCTTTGGTGGAATCTTGAACACATGCTGTTCGTACTCCGCGCCCTCAAAAAGGCCCAAAGGCATGCCACCAACATCCTCGTTGGCAACAGGAGTGATTTCACCGGTTTCCAAAGATTGAATAAGTGGGGGTGGATGGCCTGCGGAGCACCATTTAAATTCACCGCTGTCACCGTTCAAAATACCGTAGGCAAGGGTGATAAACCCGCCATCAGCGCTAACCACAGTTTGTTCGCAAAGGTTGCGGTTTACCGTGGTGACAAAGTCTGCCGGGTCAAGATGTTCATCGTCTTTCAACATGCGCACCAGGGTGTGCATGGTAATAACCGACATACAGGCTTTCATACCGTGGCCGGAGGCATCGCCCACCAGAACCACAAAGCGGTTGCCTTTAAGGCCGAAAAGATCGTAATAGTCACCACCAGCCATGGTAACTGCCTGACCACCCAGAACCTTCACCTGTGAGGGTTCATAACGGGCACATACCCTGTAGCCGTGGGGTGGCTTGATATTCTTCGGGATGATGGTTTCTTGAAGTTTGCGGACGGATTCGACTTCCTCGCGCAGCTTTTCGGCAAGTTTCTGTTCGCGTTCCGCTCGAACCGATTCCACCACGCTTTCCAGCATGGCATTCATCAGAAACAGGAAGTCTCCGTTGGGGTCGCGAAGAATGTAAGACTTCATGCCATCCATCATATAGCGGGCCAGACGGTAAATATCATCCGGCTTGCAACCACAAACAATGGGCACTTCAGGGCGAATCTTTCGGACACTTCTAAAAAGATCAAACGCAATGTCCAGATCAGGATATCTGGTGGATAAAAGAACAACATCTAACGCGGTGCCATTGGATAGAACCGAGGTAAAGTGTTCCTGACTCTCGGCCACGGTGATTTGGTTATCACCGGCACCAAGATACATGCTTAGCAAATCCAACTGCTCGGTATCTTCCCAAGCCAAAAGAATATTCAAGGCATCCTCCAGATCTTCACATCCTACAGGCAGATAATTCTATTCAAAAATGATGTAACTGGTAAAGTTTGAAGGTAAAAATTCATGAAGGAATAATTAATCATCAGGCCCAAGCTTTAAGACTTTCCTCTTTTCCAGCGATTGCCAACCAAAATACACCAGCAATCCCGCCAACAATGTGAAAATCCCCAGCAAGATGAATATCAGGCCCGCAGAGAAGTAAAGGTACAGCCAACCCATTGCCGCAAGAATGCATGGGAACGGGTAAAACGATACCCTGTAGGGCCTTTCCAGATTGGGTCGGTTTTTTCTTAGTAACATCAACGCCACGATCTGTCCCAGGAACTGTTCCAGAATTCTAGTGGTGATCAGTGCCGTGATGACAGAACCCAGATCGAAGAAAGACCAGAACAAAGTCATTCCTCCTACCATAAGCAAAGATTGATGTGGAATATGGTGATGGTAATGCACCCTTGCCATGGCCTTGAAAAAGTAACCCTGCCGGGCTGCCCCAAAAGGCACTCGGGAATACCCCAGCAACGCGGCGAATGCCGCCCCCAGGCAACTCCACACCAGAAATATGGTCATCAAAATGGCGGCGCCCTCGCCATGGAGCAGCTTCATAAACTCGGCGGACAGGCTGTAGTTGTCCACTTCCGGTGCCTTCGTGGGAATATTTCGCCAACCCACAACCCCTGTCATCGCAAGGTGCGCCCCTATGAAAAGTATGATTACCGTGATGGAGCAAAGGAATATGGAACGGGGAATGTTCTTGCCAGGTTCTTTCACCTCGTCACCCACATAGCAAATGTTGTAGTAACCAAGATAAGAATACATGGCAAGGATCATCGCCTGACCCAAACCGGTGGCCAAAGCCCCCGCTGCTGGCAATTCATCGGGCTTCAGATCAAAGGCATGCTGCCATTGGAAATGCACACTTCCATCAAAAATAATCCAGACAATGATGCCAATCACCCCAAGGGAAAATAACAGGGTTACTTTTCCCAATACCTCGACCCTGCGATACAGCAGAACCAAAAGAAAACAGCCCATGGCAAACGCGAAGAGCCTGGCAGGGCTGATGGTCCAAGCCAGATCAGCCTGTGGGAACAGAATCACCTTGTAAGTGAACTTTTCATTCCAGGCGGCGATATCGGGGTGAATGGCTGAGGCAAACTGGCTCATGGCAATCAGGCCAGATGCCACCTCCAGTGGGCCACTCAGCATAAACTGCCAAACGAAAAGAAACGCCATCACCTTGCCCCAGCTTTTTTTTCCATACCCTTCCAAAAGGTAACGGCAGGAACCGCCCGAACCGGGTAACGCGGCTCCAAGCTCACTCCAGATCATTCCATCCAGCAGGATCAAAAATCCTGCGGCGGCCCAACCCAATAAAGCCAGGGGGCCGGGAAGATGCGCCAGCATCAACGGAATGGTGACGAAGACACCCGCGCCCACCACCATGGTGATGTTCAGTGCGGTGGATTGCAGCAACCCGAAGTGTTGTTTCAATTCTGCCTGTGTGACTTCAGCCATCACTATTTCCTGTTCGCGGGGGCTAAATGCTTTCCTGAAAGGAAGCGGGGCGATTATAATCCAATTCCTGCCTGTGCGGGTTGCAAAAAATGTTGCCGAGGTTGCCATGGTCTTTCGAAATATAATTCGATGGTTTCTGGTTGGAATCCTTCTGGCTGGCGGTATTGCAACCAGTCAGGAACAGAAGCAGCATCTAAACCTGAAAGAGCGCCTGCCATTTATTCCACCCCGCAGCCCCCAAGAATCGTTGAAGGCGTTCAAGCCTCGGCCCGGCTATCAAGTTCAGTTAGTGGCCAGCGAACCTCTGCTGGGCTCCCCGGTCTCCATGGATTTTGATGAGGATGGCAGGCTTTATGTCGCCGAGTACCCGGAATATAACGCTTATGCGAAGTCGGATTTCAAGCTGACCGGCCGTGTGCGTCTTTTGGAAGACGAGAATGATGATGGAGTGTTCGATAAGGGCACGATCTTTGCCGACGGACTTCCCTGGGGTGCCACCGTGTTCTGTTACGATGGCGGTGTCATGGTGGGTGCCGCTCCGGACATCTGGTTTCTCAAGGATACCAACGGCGATGGCAAAGCCGACATCAAGAAAAAGATCCTGACAGGCTTTGGCAGGGATCATGCCGGCGAAGCCATGCTCAATTCGTTCCGCTGGGGTCTGGATAACCGAATCCATGTATCCACGGGCATGGCGGGTGGTGAGGTTCGCAACCCGGATGACACCAAGGGTGTTGCCGTTGAGGTTCGCAACCATCGCATTCTGATTGATCCGCGGAATATGACCTTTGTGAAAAGCAGCGGCGGTGGCCAGCATGGTTTCACCATGGATGATTATGGCCGGGGTTTTGTTTGCAGTAATTCAAACCCCGCTCAGGTGCTTGCATTTGACACTCGGTACCTTGCGCGAAACCCTTTTCTGCCCATGAATTCTCCTGCGGTCAATATCGCCCCCGGCGACAAATTCACCCGCATCTACCGCATCAGCCCTGATGAACCCTGGCGGATCGTGCGCACCGACCTTCGCACCAAGGGTATTGTGAAAGGGTCCAACGAGGGTGGCAAAGTTTCTGGTTTCTTCACCGGGGCAACGGGTATCACTTCCTACCGCGGTGATGCCCTGCCTGATAAGATTCGAGGCGATCTCTTTGTTGGTGAGGTTTCCGGCAATCTTATTTATCAGGCTAAAGTGGTCGAGAAGGGGGTTGTTCCCGAGGCAATTCGTGCCGAGCCTGAAGTGGAATTCCTTGCCAGTGAAGATAACTGGTTTCGTCCTGTGCAGATGGCTCATGGCCCGGATGGCTGCCTTTATGTGGTTGATATGTACCGGGGACTGATCGAAGGAGCTGCATTTTTGCCTCCGGAAGTTCTCAAGCATATCGATGTGATGGCGGGGTTTGACCGCGGACGCATCTGGCGAATCGCCCCCGAAAAATTCCAGCGCCGACCCACCCAAAAACTCAGTAAGGCGACCTCGACACAACTTGTTGCCTTGCTGGAGCACCCCAACGGCTGGCACCGCGATACCGCAAGCAGGCTTCTTTTCCAAAGGCAGGACAAATCTATTGAAAAAGATCTGTTGAAACTCGCAGCCACATCCCAAAGCCATCTTGGCAAAATGCATGCCCTTTGGGCCCTGGAGGGCCTGGGCCTTTTAAAACCTGAATTGGTTCTGCAGGCACTTGTGGAAAACGAGCCTCGCTTGCGCCAACAGGCGGCATTGCTATTTGAAAAACTTTCGCAGGAATACCAAAAACAACTGGCACCTGCCGTTGCAAAACTACTTGAAGATTCCGACCCACGTGTTCGATTGCAGGCGATATATTCCCTTGGCAATCAGGCGGATCTGAATATTGCCAGCCAGCTTTCCAAGGCCGTGAAGTCGAATGCTTCGGATTCCTGGTTTCGGCAGGCCATCCTTTCCTGCCACCCTGCCCTTACCGAAATGATCTTCAACCGTTTGGTTGAGGATTCCGGCTTTCGCACCTCAACCCTTGGAACCGGTTTGCTCGCAAGCCAGGCCAAAGTCCTCTCGGTTTGTGGCCTCCCAACCGCAACCACATCGTTGATGAAAGCGCTGGATTCTTTACCAGAAACGGAAAAGACCTTATCAAACCAGATTGTTCGAGACCTGATCGAAAGCCCCCAGCGGTTCTCCTGGACCGGCAAGGCATCCAATTTACTGGAAGTTATGCTTCAGGATGCCGTGAAAACACTGAAGCAACCCAAGGCCACACCACAGGCGCATGTGGCAGCGCTGAAAACCATCTCATTTCAGGATTTTTCCAAAGGCAGGGAACTATTCCAGGAGGCGCTCGCCTCGAATCGTGGAAACCAAGTCCACCTCGGTGCACTGGAAGCCTTGGGAAGGTATGCCAACCCCGAGGCGGCACAGTTAATAGTCGAATCCTGGGCAGGTCTGGGACCACAGGCACGATCCACGGCGTTGGAAGTTTTACTTTCCAGGCCGGCATTTACTGCATTATTGCTGGATGCCTTGGAAGCAAGGAAGATTCCCCGGGCGGAGGTGGACATGGAAAGGTTGAAGCTTGCCGCCAGTTCCAAAAATGTTGCTCTTTCAGAACGGTTGAAGAACCTCACTGCTTCTTCCGCATCTAATCGTCTGGAGGTTTTCCAGAAATACAAGCCATCTCTTACCATGAATTCAGATAAGGCCAGGGGCAAGGCTGTCTTCAAGTCACAATGCAGTGCATGCCATCAACTGGAGGGAGTGGGTTATTCGATTGGCGCCGATCTTCTTGCCGCCCGTAACAGGGGTATGGAATCTATTCTTCTCAATATTCTTGACCCGAACCGAGAGGTGAAGCCAGCTTACATTACCTATATCATCACCACGAATTCCGGGAAAACCGTAACAGGCATGATAGCCAGCGAATCCGCCAATAGTATTACCTTGCGCAAGACAGACAACCAGAATGAAACCATACTTCGCAACAACATCGACGAGATGCGATCCACTGGTATTTCATTCATGCCAGAGGGCTTGGAAAAGCAAATAACCGTTGAGGCGATGGCTGATCTGCTGGCATACCTCGACTCCATCCGCTGAACACTGACAGGAGAACCAAGATGAATAGCCGTTTAATTGCTCTAGCCATGATTCCCTTCCTAGTTGGCATTGCGATGGCACAGGAGAAGTCGGGCTGGAAGGCAGGGGTTGCCAGCACCATGATCACCCCTGAAAAGAATATGTGGATGTCGGGTTACGGTGGCAGGACAAAGCCCAGCGAAGGCAAGGTTCAGGACCTTTATGCCAAGGCGGTGGCGCTTGAGGACCAAAAAGGAAACCGCTGTGTGTTGGTTTCTTTGGATCTGGTGGGTTTGGATCGGGATACCTCGAACAAAATTCGTGACCTGATTGCCAGCAAGCATGGTCTTGCCCGAGACTCGGTAAGCCTTGCATGCTCGCACACACATTGCGGACCCGTGGTGGGCCAAAACCTTCGCACCATGTATTTTCTGGATGATGCCAATAATAAATTGGTGGATGAATACACCGACGCGCTGCCCGCAAAAATTAGCAAGGTAGTGGGTGAAGCACTGAAAAACCTGTCCCCCGCTGATATTTCTCATGCGCAAGGCAAGGCGACATTCGCAGTCAATCGCCGCAATAACAAGGAAGCTGATGTTCCCAAGCTAAAGGAAGCCAACGCCATCAAGGGGCCGTTTGACCATTCGGTTCCGGTACTTCAGGTCAAGGATGGAAACGGAAAGCTGAGGGCCATTGTTTTTGGCTATGCCTGCCACGCCACAACCCTGGGCTTTCAGCAATGGTGTGGTGATTATCCAGGCTATGCGATGGCCGAGTTGGAAAAACGCCATCCCGGGGCGATCGCCCTTTTCTGGGCAGGTTGTGGTGCCGACCAAAATCCGATCCCTCGCCGTACCTTGGAACTTGCCATCGAATATGGCAAACATTTGGCGGATTCGGTGGACAAGGTTCTTTCCCAGAAGATGACACCCATCCAAGGCAGCCTTTCCAAAAAATATTCGGAAATCTCCCTCACTTTTGCAGACCTGCCCACCCGGGAGCAATTGGTTCAGACCGCCATGGGTACCGACAAATTTCAAGCAGGCAGGGCAAAGTACCTTCTGAAGGTTCTTGAGAAGGAAGGTTCCCTGAAACAGGAATATCCATACCCGATCCAGACTTGGAAACTTGGCAACGGCCCTCAGTGGATATTTCTGGGAGGCGAGGTGGTTGTGGATTATGTATTGCGTATCAAGCAAGAACTGGGGAACAACCCCTGGGTTTGTGCTTATGCCAACGATGTGATGGCGTATATTCCATCCGTACGGGTTCTTAAAGAGGGAGGCTACGAAGGCGGTGGCTCGATGGTTTATTATGGCCAACCCGCGTTCTGGGCCCCATCGGTTGAGGAAAGGATCATCACCGAAGTCAAACGCCAGGCACCCCTGCCGAATCAAATCAAATGAGTGAAAATCAAACTTTGAAAAAGCGGGGTTTAGTCCACCGACTGTTTGAAAAAGTTCGGGGGAAGTAAAATTAGTATCACATTCCCACAGATTTTAATTCCAAGACTTACTGTTTTTGCGTGGAAAATCTGCAATCAAATGTCTTTGATTTGAATGTAAAACTATGCAGCCTTTTTTATGTTTATGTCCGAATTATTAGAATCCATGATTTTTTTAATGTCGCTTGATTGAAGAACTTTGAGGGCTAGGTTTCTGCCGAAATTCGACAAAGGAATTTCAACCTTTCGGTAAATAAGTTCGACAAAGGGAATAAGTAGGATACCTGCTGACAAAATCTGGAAACAACCATACACAATTGGGCTCAAAGTTCTAAAGTCAAAGGGCATCAATTTTTGTTTTGTTAAGAAACAAGCCATAGTCCACGCAATTAACATTGCGGGATAATGAAATAAATAAATCGTATAGCTTCTATCTCCAATCAGTGTAAATACTTTATAAACAAAACTGTTTTTTTCAGGAAAACTTTCATTTCTTGAACACAAAAGCACAAGAACCGCAAACGCTAGATTGGCAACCAGAAGGGTGAATCCATGGAGCATCCTAGGGTGTTTTTCAAATGAACTTTCGCTAATAGCACACAAAATCATCGGCACCATCAAACAAATGGGTGTTAAAAAATTTCCATAACGACTCGAGAATGCTGTAACCTTTTTTTTCCAAAACTCAAAATCTTCAAGCAATCCCATCAAAATACCAATTAAGAGAAAGTCAAATCTGATTCCCACAAGCCATTTTAAAAATCCTGGAATGGAGTTAAAAAAAACCGGATTGAAAAGCAGGCAAAGTCTAGAAAAAACCAATGTTGCGTAAGTGATTGCCAGCCATCCAGCCAGATGAATTTTGGTGAAATTATTCTTTTTCAGGGATGTTCTGTATGAGGCAAAACATAAAAAAGCAACGAAACTATAGAACATATCCTCAATAGACAAAGTCCACATTGCACCATTGGTGTAACAATATGAGGAACTAAATTGCAAAAATAATACAAAGGTACCTGTTAGTACCGAAATCTGCTCCCAAACATATTTTGGGCCACTATTTATTTTAAAATCAGGTAGGCCATTCTGTTCGACTAACAAAAAAAAATTATTTGCAAAAATTGAAACCAAAACAAATATCAGTAATGCTGGAAAAAGCCGGAAAAATCTTTTGACTAAAAATGAACCTGGGTGAAAAAGATCTTTTTTTAAAGACAAGCAAATTACATATCCACTTATAAGAAAAAAAATATCCACACCAAGATAGAACGGCATTTCCACTTTTTTGGGGATAATCCCAAACAAATAGGACGTGATAAATATGTGCTGCAAAAGAACCAAGATTATTGAGATACCTCGGAGCACCTGTAAATCTTGAATTTTTGCTGATGCCGACATAAACAAAACCTCTTTAAAGTTATAATTTCTAACTTTTTGGCTTTATAATTGTCAATAACAGCTCGGTTATCAAAGTGGCCAAAGGTTTTGCGTCATAGCCCCTAACTGATTTTTTGACTGGTTAATTTTGGGTTTTCTAGATCATTCAAATGGACAACAAACAGACCATATCACAGGAAGTAAAGCGGCTGCAGTTTCGCATCAAGGGAATACTTCCACTGGCGTATCATGCATGCATGGAATCAGTTTCTCCTACCTCCATGGGTTCGGCGGGCCTTAAATACTCTGCGGATGGAAAAGTGGCATGGGATGAAATCTGGACCAGTTTTTGCGATCTTGCACTGGCAGGAGGCCCGCCCCACAAGGGGAAATTACTTCCGCCCGTAGATGCTTCCGAGTTAACGGAAAAGCCCGATGCGTGGGTCGAGGTTGCCACGGAAATTCAAAGGGGTATTTTTTTAACTACAGGATTAAGGGCACAGATTGGGCCATCTGAGGGCTGGGTTTCCATTACCTTCAAGACAGAAATGATGGCGGCATGGTTGCATCGAGCCATTATGGCCGAAAATGTTTTTGCCAGCAGAACCAGTCACACACTTCATCTTCCTGCAGGGCCAAATTTCCGTCTTGCCAAGGAAATCAAGAATGTGATCGTTTCGATCGCCAAGACCTTTCATTATCTGGATGGTCACATGTCCCCCAACGAACAGCTAAAAGCTGCTCGGGTCATGTCTGATTCAGAACTTTTGGAACCATTGCTAGCGGAAGATGCTCTTTTGACGGCTGAGGAATACCTTGCAGGCGCGCAGCATTGTCAAAAGATTTCCAGTGAAGCATTAAACCTACCTGGAGTTTCAAGCGAAAACTACGGATGGATGGCTTTCACCTGTGAGGATGAAAAGATGGCTGCCTGGTTTGTGCGTGCTACCATCGCGGAAAATATCCTTTCACGCAGGCAGGAAAACATTCTGTTCCTTCCGGTATTTGTTCCGTTGGGCAAGGCAGACCCCACAGAAAGTGTTCTTAAAATATATCAACGCCTTAAAAGCATCTGGAATTATCAGAAAGAGCATGGTGAGGTTAGTTAACCACTCTTCTCAAATAGTTAAGATGACCTGATTTAGTTGGCAAAATAATCAAAAACAAAAACTTTGTACATTTATTCCTTTAACCAAAGCATTCCAACCTTTGGCAAGCTGGTCTGACTTGATTAAATTGCCGCATTTCAACCTATATGGACATTAAACTTTGTAAATGCTAAGTTTCCGATGCAAACAATGCTTTTAGGGTAAAGCCAATGTATACAACAAAGCCTAGTCATCGCTTAAAACTCGTTTCTAAACTCAATTGGCTTTTTCCATCCAAAATGGGAACAATTAAACGTAGCCTATGGTCAAAGGAACATGTTATCAGGGGAATAGCAAGGGTATGCAGCAGTGCCACATTGCTGCCTTTGGCAAGAAATTTGGACATTTATGAATTTGGAGTTTATAGAGGCGAAACCACAATACTTATAGAGCATTTATTGTACGGCTACCAGTTTCCTTACAAGAATCTCTGGGGCTTCGATGCTTTTGAAGGTCTTCCCCAAGAAGCCCCCGGGGTTGAAAAATTTTTTTATTATGCCGAGGGTGTCTTTGGTGAAGAGGATAAATCCCTTTATCCGCTGCGACAAAATGGATCCTATATTCGAGGATGGTTCTCTGATTTAACACCTGAACAAGTCAAAACCCACAACATGACTCAGGCTGCTTTTGTACACATTGATGGAGATTTGTACATTAGTTGCATTCAAGCTTTAACTTTTATGTTGGAAAACAATCTTATACGCCCTGGAACAATCATCGCTTTTGATGAATTTAAATCCACGCCGGATCTTTATTCAGGAGGCGAATCAAAAGCCTGGTTTGAACTTTGTGAAAAGTACAAGATTCAAGCAAGGGAATTTTTTAGAAACATTTATTCCCACGATCGACCAGATGTCGAACGCCTGGCAAATCACATGAAAAGCCAGGGTGTAAAAGAGGATTTGAAACTTCCCGACTACGCAGAACTTTGGCAAAATACTTTTGAAATACTTTCCCTTGGGAAAATTTGCGATCCAGGCTTGATGGCAGATTAGTTAATTATCCAATTCAACAATATTTCACCTATTGGACAGCGGTAAGGTTAGCCGTTACACTTGGGAAATTCCTGCCTTTAATCTTTCAGGAGTTCCCGTGAAATTGAACACATGCATCTTCGCCATTTTTTTCAGCCTACTAAGCGTCTGCGAAAGATCTGCTGCCCAGACGCCACCCAAATGGAACATCCTTTTTGTCTTTGCAGATGACTGGGGTCGCTACGCCAGTTGCTACAAGGGACTGGATGGCCGCCCGACCATCAATGATGCCGTTCATACCCCCAATATCGACCAAGTTGCAAAAGATGGCGTGCTTTTCAAAAATGCCTTTGTGAATGCGCCTTCCTGCACGCCTTGCCGAAGCTCGCTTCTTTCCGGCAGATATTTCTTCAACACGGGAAGGGCAGCTATTTTGCAAGGCGCCATCTGGGATGCGGCTATTCCAAGTTATCCCCTTTTGATTCGTGATGCCGGTTATCAAATTGGAAAAAGCTACAAGGTTTGGAGCCCGGGCAGCCCGGCAGATGCCCCATTCGGAGGGCAGCAATATGCCTACGAAAAAGCAGGCAGGGCCCCAAACAATTATTCGGAGGAAATGACCAGCCGCATCAGCAAAGGCATGAGCCTGGCGCAGGCCAAAGAGGAAATCCTTGGCCAGATTTCCAAAAACTTTGATGATTTCAAAGCGGCTTCCAAACCGGGTCAGCCCTGGCATTATTTTCTGGGGGTGACCACCACCCATCGCACCTGGGTGAAAGGTTCCGGTAAAAAACTTTGGAACATTGATCCGGAATCTTTGAAAGGCAAGATGCCAAAGTTTCTGCCCGATGTCCCTGAAATTCGAGAGGATGTCGCTGACTATCTCGGTGAATGCCAGGCTGTGGATGCCTATGTGGGTGTGCTTTTGCAAAAGCTAAAACAATCCGGTGAATTGGATCGCACTCTGATTGTTCTTAGTGGTGATCATGGAATGCCAGGTGTGCCAGCGGGCAAATGCAACCTTTATGATCATGGTGTTGCGGTGGCCCTTGTGGCGCGTGTTCCGGGTGTTGCTGGAAATCGCGTGGTGGATGATTTCGTCAGGTTGCCAGACTTGGCTCCCACTTTCATGGAGATTGCCGGCGCCAAAGTCCCTGATGGACTCTATGGCAAGTCGATTCTGCCGATCTTGCTTTCCGGCAAAAGTGGCTTGGTGGATCAGGAAAGAAATTGGGTCATCACAGGACGGGAGCGCCATGTCGGCTTTGCCCGGGATGGTGGCCTGCCTTACCCGATGCGTGCCATTCGAACGCCGGACTTTGTATATATTCGCAATTTTGAGGCAGATCGCTGGCCTTTGGGTAAGCCATCCGGCATTACCGACAAAACCACTCCTGATTTTCAAAGCCTGCAAAACATCACATACACTTCGTTTGCAGATATGGATGCCAGCCCCACCAAGGCCTGGCTGGTAACCCATCGCAATGATCCGAAGTGGAGTTGGCACTACGAATTTGCGTTTGGCAAACGCCCGGCAGAGGAACTTTACGACCTCCGTAAAGATCCTGACCAGGTAAATAATGTTGCCCAGGATCCCAACTACACAACGCAGAAAGCCAAAATATCCGCAGACCTGATGAAGAAACTGACCGATGCCCGTGACCCGCGTGTCGTGGCCAAACCCATCCCTTTTGAAAACCCGCCCTTCACGGATATCGATGTTGAACGCCAGAATAAAGGCAAAAAGAAAGCCAGTGAAAAGAAACAGTAACAGTCCTAAATCACCACGGGGAACAGTCATGAAAACCAACCAATACCAACCATCCCGCCGCCAGATGATCCAGACTTCCGCGGCATTGGGAACCCTGGCAGCACCCGCCCTGTTGCAAGCGGCTCAATCCGGGGCCAGCCTGAAAATCGCAACCTTCCGCTTTGATGTGACCCCACCCGTGGGGCATCCTCTTTGTGGTGGCTGGATAACCCCGGTGAAGGATGTTGAGGATTCCCTTGAGGCCATCGGTTTTGTTCTTCTGGGCGCTGGGAAACCTATTGTGATTTGCTCTGTGGACTGGACAGGCATTTTGAACACCGGCCATGTTGCATGGCGAAAGGGATTTGCCGAGGCCGCTGGAACCACTCCGGATCGTGTAGCCATTCAGTGCGTTCACCAACATGATGCGCCATTTGCCTGTATTGATGCGGAAAGAATCATCGCCGCACAGAAGGACGGTTTGACCGTAGTACAACCTGAGTTTTTCCACAACTGCATCAAACGCGGTTCCGAGGCAATCAAGGCTGCCGTTTCCAAGGCAAGGCCATTAACCCATATCGCCCAAGGCGAGGGCAAAGTGGAAAAAGTGGCAGGCAATCGAAGGGTGGCCATCGGTGCCAATGGAAAGATCACCAAGATGCGTGGTAGCGCGTGCAAGGACCCGGAGTTGATCGCGCTTCCAGAAGGTTTGATAGACCCCATGCTGAAGACGGTGGCGTTTTACGATGGTTCCGAGAAAGTTCTTGCCTGCCATTACTATGCCTGCCATCCGATGAGCCATTATGGTCAGGGACATGTAAGCAGTGATTATCCGGGTCTCGCCCGTAAGCAGCGCCAGA
>JBEGQX010000196.1:0-3911 GCA_041180805.1 Planctomycetota bacterium | reverse complement strand
TAAAAACCGAGCCCAGGAACATATCGCCAGCGAAATTCCCATCACTTACGTGCCCGCCAGAAATACCGTGTTTTTATCGCTGGCTCTTGCATGGGCTGAAGTTCTTGATGCGGCGGATATTTTTGTTGGTGTAAATGCCGTGGATTACTCCGGCTACCCCGATTGCAGGCCAGAATTCATTCAATCCTTTGAAAACCTTGCAAACCTTGCCACCAAGGCAGGGGTCGAGGGCAAAACCCGATTCAAAATTCATGCCCCACTAAGCTCTTTTTCCAAGGCGGAAATTATTCGCGAGGGTCGAAGATTAGGGTTGGACTTTTCGCTCACCCATTCCTGTTATGATCCCACCCCTCAGGGCAAGGCCTGTGGGGCATGCGATTCTTGCATTCTTCGAAAACAGGGATTTCAGGCTGAGGGCCTTTCAGACCCTGCTTTGGAAGGGATATGAGACATGCGCATTTCAGAAATGTTTTATTCCATCCAAGGCGAAGGGTTTCTTTGTGGGGTGCCATCATTCTTCGTCCGAACCACAGGTTGCAATTTGCGTTGTTCGTTTTGCGATTCTCCCCATACATCCTGGAACCCTGAAGGTAAGGAACACAGCATAGATGAAATCATGGAAAATGCTGCAAGGCATCCTTCCAGGCATGTGGTCATAACAGGTGGTGAACCGTATCTGCAAAATGAACTGCCAGAGCTATGCGATCGATTTAATGATGCCGGGTATCACATCACCATCGAAACTGCTGGAACGGTTTTCAAGCCTCTTCGCGCAGATTTGTTAAGCATCAGTCCGAAACTTTCCAATTCCATCCCTCGTGATCAGGATGATGGCAAGCATGCACAAAGACATGATGCCGCGCGAATTAACCCGGAAATCCTTCGTTTGTTAATGGCGCAAGCGGAGCACCAATTAAAATTTGTGGTCGATGCCCCTGCTGATCTCAAAGAGATTGAGATTTTTCTGCAAGAACTTGGTGGAGTGGAAAGAAATAGAGTTCTGCTCATGCCCCAGGGCATTACACGAAAAGAGTTGGATGACCGCGCTGAATGGCTTGTGGAATATTGCAAGCGAGAGAATTACCGATATTGTCCCCGGCTGCACATTGAGCTGTACGGGAATAAAAGAGGAACCTGAATCACTAAAGCTTTGGACGCTTGGTATGCCAGTCGGAATTCATTTCGTACATTCTGGCTACGCGGAGTAATTTTTCCTCCGAAAACGGTGCACCCAGCAACTGCAGCCCAATCGGCAATCCCTTACTGTTGAATCCGCATGGAATGCTAATTCCAGGGATGCCCGCAAGATTGCAGCTAATGGTGTAAATGTCCGAAAGGTACATTGCCAGCGGGTCAGAGCTTTTTTCGCCTGCCTTGAAAGCGCATGTGGGAGATGTAGGCCCTGCCACAACATCGCAGCCAGCAAAAGCCTTGTCAAAATCCTCACGAATTAACCTTCGGACTTTAAGAGCCTTAAGGTAATACGCATCTATATAGCCGCTTGAAAGCGCATAAGTTCCAAGCATGATTCTACGTTTTACTTCTGCCCCAAAACCCTCACCCCGCGACTTAGAGTACATGTCGATGAGGTTTTTGTGATCCTTGGAACGATGCCCGTAGTGCACACCATCGTATCGGGCAAGGTTGCTGGAAGCTTCAGCCGTGGCAACCAGATAGTAGGTTGCAATCGCATAGGGGCTGTGTGGAAGTGAGACTTCCTTGATGGTTGCTCCCTGGCTTTTAAGGACATCAAGAGCCGTTCGGACAGATTTTTCCACCTCCGGATCCAGACCGCCGGTGAAATATTCCCTGGCGACTCCGATGGTTAGCGAAGAAATCGGCTTATCGAGGTTTGCCAGATAATCTGGCACGACTTCTGGGGACGAAGTGCTATCCCGGGAATCATGCCCTGCAATGACATTCATTAAGAGTGCGGTATCGGGAACATCATGACTGAATGTTCCGATCTGATCTAGAGAACTCGCGTATGCGAATAGCCCGTATCGGGAAACCCTGCCATAAGTGGGTTTAAGCCCAACAATACCACAGAGGCTGGCGGGTTGGCGAATGGATCCACCAGTATCGGAACCAAGAGAAATTGGGGCTTCGCAGGCGGCAACTGCGGCTGCCGAACCGCCGCTGGATCCACCGGGTATACAATCCAGATTCCATGGATTTCTGGTGGTCTGAAAGGCGCTGTTTTCCGTGGAGGAACCCATGGCAAATTCATCCAAGTTCGTCTTGCCGATGAATATGGCGTCTGCCTGGGTCAGTTTTTCAATCACATGGGCGTTGTAGGGTGGAATAAAATTCTCAAGAATCTTACTGGCACAGGTCGTTTTGGTGCCTTTGGTGGCAATGTTATCTTTGATTGCAATGGGCACACCAGCCAAGGGGCCTAATTTTCCCCCTTGTTGAAGCTTGCCGTCCAAATTCCTAGCCTGTTGAAGGGCTAGTTCCTGATCAACATGAAGAAAGCTTTTTACCCGTTCCTCACGCTGGGAAATATTCGCAAGAAAAGCCTTGGTGATATCAACCGCAGAGACTTCTTTGTGGATGAAAAGCCTTGAAAGCTCCAAGGCGGTCTTTTCGGTAAGATTATTCGATGCCATGGGATTTCAATGGTAAGTGATTCAGACAAAAGAGCGAAATTACAAGTCTAGCACTGCGGGAACCCCGTAAAAGTTCCCTTTGCGATCGGGGGCATTCGCCAAAGCTTCATCAACCGTGAGAGAAGGCTTCAATTCATCGGGCCGGAAAACATTAAATAAGTCAAGCGCATGGGCCATGGGCTCAACTGAATCGGTGTTCACTTTTTGCAGTTCGTTGATGTGGTTGAGAATCGCACTTAGCTGGCTAGCCGAAGACTCTAACTCCTCGGGCTTTAATTCCAGCCTTGCAAGATGAGCAATCCAACGAACTTGATCGATGGAAAGTGACAAATTCGATTACTCCGCGGATTAAACCATTCCGGCTTGAATCTGGAAAGGCTTGTGTTTTACAGGCCTTTGGATTTTTCCACCACGAATGCACTTAACGCAAACGCGTTTGGTTTCAACCGATCCGCCAACCTGGCATTGTAGGGTTTGCAGATTTGGGTTGTGAAGTCTCTTGCTTTTGCCAGTTACCTTGCGACCAACACCACCAAGGTATTTTTGCTTACCACGGTAGGTATATTGTCTTCCAAGAACAGGTTTCTTTCCGCATACTTCGCATTGCACAGCCATGGATGGATACCTCTTCCACAGACCAAACATAATTCCAAAAAGATATCTTATTGCCTGTAAGCCCATAGGCAATGTATCCGGACGGTCGTTTTGATGAATTTAGACACCATTTCGAGGGTATGCCGCCGATTAGATAATCAATTTTTCCATCCTTAATGATTATGCAAGCTGCAAGGTTTTGGTAAACTCGGAAACTTGGAAAAATATTTGCGTTTCCAGAAAATCATCGGAAAATGAAACTTCAGCCTGTTTCTTTAGGAAATAAGGCTTTCTTACTTCTGTTGGATAAGTTTATTCGCTGCGGATTTCAAATAGTCCGAAGGGGAAAGGTGTTTCGCCATGGCAAAGGATCCCAAGAAGCCAAGTGATGACAAAGAACCAGAGTTTATTCCGTTTCAAGAAGAGGGAGCTTTGGAGATTCCAGACCCCGCGGATGAAAATGAAGCAACTATTTCCATGAATTTTGAAGACATGGAAGAAAAGGTCGATGCCCCGGACATGCCTCCTGAAGAAAATGAATTTGAGGAAATTCAGCCCTTAACGGAATCTAATGAAGGTGAAGCATCGCCATCATCCGAAGTTTCTGAAGATGAATTAGTGGATGATTTGCTTCAGGATGAAACACCTTCCGAGCCACAACCCAAGCGCACCATGCTTGCCAAGGGTGGTGAGTTGGAATCTTTC
>JBEGQX010000195.1:0-8391 GCA_041180805.1 Planctomycetota bacterium | reverse complement strand
GCCTTCCCAAGGCTTAATTTGTTGAGTTTTTACATTTATTTGGTTGGTGCGATCATAGCCATGACGGCTTTATTGTTGGGCGGTGTTGATACCGGATGGACTTTTTACACCCCATACAGTTCAACATACTCCAACAGTTATGTGACCGTGATGGCGATTGGTTTGTTCATAACCGGTTTCTCCTCGATTCTCACTGGTTTGAATTTTGTTGTCACCGTGCATCGAATGCGTGCACCAGGTCTTACTTGGTTTCGTTTGCCCTTGTTTATCTGGGCTTTGTATGCAACCAGTGTTGTACAGTTGCTTGGCACACCCGTGATTGCCATATCCTTGGCGCTGGTTGGAGTTGAAAGAGTTCTTGGTGTAGGCATTTTTGATCCGCGACTTGGCGGTGATCCAGTGCTGTTCCAGCATCTATTCTGGTTTTATTCTCACCCTGCTGTATACATCATGATTCTTCCTTCTTTGGGTCTTATCAGTGATGTGATTGCAACATTTAGCAGAAAAAATGTATTTGGTTACCATATCATCGCTTTTTCCAGTGTGGCGATTGCGGTGTTCGGCTTTATCGTTTGGGCGCATCATATGTTCACCACAGGGCTGTCTCCCTACGCAGCCATGGTGTTCTCGATGCTTACATTTTCCGTAGCGATTCCGTCGGGCATCAAGGTTTTCACATGGCTTGCAACCATGTGGCGCGGGGCTATCAGCTATGAAACCCCGATGATCTATGCCATAGCCTTCATTGGCTTGTTTACCATTGGTGGCCTCACTGGATTGTTCCTTTCCACCTTGGGCACAGATATTCACTTGCATGATACCTATTTCGTGGTGGCGCATTTCCATTACATCATGGTTGGTGGCGCTATCCTTGGTTACATGGCTGGTATTCACTTCTGGTGGCCCAAGATTACCGGAAGAATGTATTCTGAATTCTGGGGCAGGTTAAGCGCAGGTATTATCTTTATTGGATTCAACTTCACATTCTTCCCGCAGTTCATTCTTGGATATCTTGGAATGCCAAGGCGCTACCATGAATATCCCGAAGAATTGCAGGTTCTAAATGTGTTTTCCTCGGCTGGTGCGACTGTATTGGCGGTAGGATACCTGATGCCCTTGTTCTACTTTGCTCATTCCTTCTTCTTTGGAGAGAAGGCTGGTTCCAATCCTTATGGGGCAACCACTCTGGATTGGACAGAAACGACTTCCCCTCCATCGCCTCATAACTTTGAAAAGACTCCTGTGGTAACCGAAGAACCCTACATTTTCCATGGAAAGGAGGCCGCGGTTGTCAGCCATTAATCAATCCGTGCATGACCACGGCCATCACAAGGACCTTGCTCATCATTTCGATTCCTTGGAACAGCAACACGATGCCAACACACTTGGCATGTGGGCATTCCTTTTAACCGAAGTTTTGTTCTTCGGCGCTTTATTTGCCGCTTACACGGTTTACAGGTACAAATATCCAACTGTGTTTGAAGAAGCGAGTAATCAGCTTGATATTACCCTGGGTGCTATCAATACCGCGATCCTCATTGGGTCCAGTCTTACCATGGCACTTGCGGTGCGTTGCTCCCAAGTTGGCAGCCAAAAATGGACTGGTCACTGGCTTATTCTCACCATTTTATTTGGATGCGGCTTCCTTGGTGTTAAGTATGTTGAATGGAAGCATGACTACGACATCAAATTGATGCCTGGTAAAAACTTCTTCCATTGGCAATATGCCAAAGAAGCCAAGAAGATGCATGCCCATGGTGGTGGCCATGCCCTGCCTGACCCCAATAAGGTTCCCAGGGATGATGACCCGGAACTTGGTGTAAAGGCCCGTTTGGAATCTGAACAGGCCAGGCTGTTCTTCCTTCTGTATTTCTGCATGACCAGCTTGCATGCCCTCCATATGCTCATTGGATTTGGGATCATCATTGTAATTGCTTATCATGCCTACAAAGGCGCTTATTCACCTGAGTATTACACGCCAGTTGAATTGATAGGTCTTTACTGGCACTTTGTGGATATAGTTTGGATTTTCCTATTCCCCTTGCTTTATTTGCTTGGGGCTCATTTGGGTCATTAATCGTTTCAGGGATCTAATCATGGCATCTGAAAATCACGCACATCACGGACCTGCTTCCCTGGTTACTTACATTGGAACCTTCCTTGCTTTGATGGTTCTGACAGTAATTACCGTAATTGCAGGGTTCCAAAACTTTGGTGTATGGAATACCCCCATAGCGTTGGGAATTGCTGTGACAAAAGCAGCAATGGTGGTCCTGATTTTTATGCATGCTTATCACAGTTCCCCTGTGACAAAACTGGTGATTGTGGCGTCTGTATTCTTTCTGGTAATTATGATTGGGATGACTCTTTCGGATTATATTTCCCGAGGTTGGACTCTCTAAACAACATAAATACCTCGAACATCAAATAAAAAAGGAGCGGTATACCGCTCCTTTTTTATTTGCCCTGTAATTTCTATTATTGGGATGGAGTTGATTTAAGGGTATATATTCTGATTGATTCCAATTCCTTTTCCAGAACTCCATCATCAGCTTTGGCCCAGCTCTTTTTAGCAAGCTTGAAATAGTCTCCTGCTTCGGCTGTTCTTCCATTTTGTTCGCATAGTAATTTCATTCCCAATGCGGCTCGAGTCGAACCGGGGTCGTGTGCCAATGCTTCTAAAAATGCTTCTTCGGCCTCATCGTACTTTTGGCCACGAAGTGCCTCCAAACCCCATATTTCCATGAAATAAGAACCATTACCCCAGGAATGATGGGAATAATCATTCTTGGATCTTTCAACAGCTTTTCGCAACAGCTTTAGCCCTGCCTCCAAGCTTCCTTGTTGGCATAACCAACGCCCTTGGATTTCCCAGATCCGGTATTCCAGTTGTTTGTCCTTTTTAGAGCTGGCCCAAAGCTGCTGCATGCTTTCAAGAAAAGGAAGGGCCCCCGCTGTATTGTCTTTTTGTAATTCAAGAACAGTTAAAAGATAATAAGCAGTTGCTTTATCGGTTTTCAGGAACCGGCGTGCCTCGGTTTCCGCTGCGTTCCAGTCATGCCTGGCCAACTGCAGGCGGAACCATGCAATCGAAGGCTTATTTTTATCCGGTCGGGTGTTATCAAGTTTTTGTGCCTGCTGAAATCTTCCATCGTGGGTCAATGACAAAAGCAATGTCTGCACATGATGCGCAAACTGGTGATCTTCTGCCGGTTTTACGGACATAGCTTTGTGATAATCAAGTTCAAGTTCCAAAGCCTTGGAGGAACGATCCGAGGTTTTTTGCCATTTGCCCAATCTGGTGGCAAGGTGCGCCTGCATGTGTTGGGCATGGGGAATTCCGCTAGACGAATTCAAATACCCTTCCGCATAGGGCCAACCCAGCGCGGGCCTTTGTTGTCCTTCGTGAAAATGGACCAGTTCATGGTTTGCCCCGGGGTGGTTAGGGTTAAGCCGGATCAAAGCCTTGTAAAAAGGTGCGGAATTGGCATTACCCCCGAAAGTTCTGTAGTTACAAGCTATTTGGGCCCTGGTAAACCATAACTCTTGATCATCTTCATACTGGGAAATAGCCTGATCAATCAGGTCAACGGTTGCCTTGGTTCTGGCTTCACCGGCTGTGGGAAGTTTGTCGCCCACGCCATATTCCAGAAAAGCCGCTTGAAGGAAGAACTTTTCCCTTGGGTCTGCGGTTAGCTCCAAACGCTGAGCCTTTTTCAAAACTTCGACGCCTTCTTTGCGTTTGCCCCAACGATCAAGGGCTTTTGCAAGTCCAACATGAGCCATCAGGCAATCGGGGTCATGCTTTAGTGCTGTTTCGAAACTTCTTGCAGCCTCCATCCACACGTACGAATACAAGTAACCAAGGCCCTGATTGTAAAAATCCTGGCAGGTTTCGGAGTTTGTGCGAATCTTGTACTTGTAAGAACAGATGTTTTTCTCAAGCCGGGATGGTGCAAGCTTGCATACCGATAGCTTTTCCGAAGCTTCCGGCTTTTGATTCATGGACAGGGATACCAGCAATTCGAAAAGCATAAGGTGTTCTCCATAAAAAAGCCCCGGAGCAATTCCGGGGCAAGGAGTGCATAACCCGGATCAGGCCTTCAGCATTTCATCATGGCGCATGCCACTTGGTGGCTGGTCTGCCTTGTGGCAATTTGCAAGTGCGATCTTGGCACCGGCATGCTGTTCGGCATCATTGTCTTCCCATTCAATGCTAACAGCGCCATCAAAACCGACACGATTCAATTCGATAAAGATTTCCTCCAGCGAATTGGCATCACGGTCGGTTCCGGCAGTCACAAAATTCCAGCCGTTGGTCCAGTGTCCCATCGGTCGATGACCACCAAGCCTGCCCGCACGGCAATGTTCACGAATAACTTGAACACCTTTGACATGCGCGCAATGAATGCGCTCGGCGAATTCACGGATGAACTGCACCACCGAGACATTCTGCCATTCCATGTGGGATCCATCGAGATTGAACCCAGTCACAGATTGATACCCCGCCTTGTCCAGGGCTTTCAGATAATCATTTGCGGATTCCAAATCGCCCATGGCTCGTTCGCTGGGGTGACATTCCAAGTCAAAGGTCACGCCATAGTGTTTGCACGCATCCAGCACCGGTGCAAATCGTTCCACAAGAAGCTCCAGGCTTGTTTCACGAACATCAGGGATCTTGTGCCCGCCAAGACTGGTGGGAAGAGGCGGGAAAAGAAACCAATGACTCCAGCAACCTGCAGGAGAACCGGTAAAACCAGGGACTGCTACCTTTCGGTTTTGAAGCTTGCCAAGATAGTGAGCAAGTCTCACGATTCGAATCATATCAGTTTTGGCCTGTTCCTGAACCAGTTTGGCAACTTCTGGAGGAACGAAATAGGGGTCGGTGCGGGGGGGATTATTGCCCTTGGAGCGCCAGGCTTTGTAAGCTTCCAAGGCTTCTCCGCCAATGAACTGAAGGGTTTTTGCGCTAGGTTCATCGCCCAAGGCCTGCCCTTGAAGGTGAGATGCTACGGTGAAAATTTCCAGTTTATGCTTTTTGGCAAGTTCCACTCGTTCCTTGGCGTAAGCCTCTGCACCCTGGTCGGTATCGCATTTCGCCAAATCCAATTCCCAACTGGCCTCTTCCCAGCCATCAAACCCTGTGGCTTCAAGAAATTTGACCCATTCGCCAAAAGGAACATTTCCAAACTGGCCCCTTACCAAGCCAATCTGGTGATACGAGCTCTTTCCAAAACGATGTTTGTCTGTTTGTTTGTAGCCCACGGCAGAAACCTTTCACATGAATATCAAAGTGGATCGAAAACAGATTCAAATATAACTGCTGGCTGTAGCCAAACAACCATAAATCAAGTGAATTAGCTTTCAAATTATGATTTGATAGTCAGTTCGAAGGGGAACCCGACCAGTTATTGTTCCATTTTGTGAATAATTCTTCGGAAAACTTTTTCCATGAATCCTCGGAACGATATCTTGGGAATTGAATAGGCCTTGCAGGTTTTGATTCAGGGGTTTCTATAACTTCGAACTTGCCTGGCCCGGTGATTTTTCCGAACCTTGAAATTCGGAAAACACCTTGGGTTTCCAAATCGATTTCCAATTTCCCGCTAGGGGCATTAAAGAATGCACCCTTGAAGTTCTCCCGTACTTTTTGGGGTTGAAAAGAACGGGCAAGCCTTGCGCCCTGGGCCCACAAGTGCACCGATGCGTAACTGGATTCCATATCGTCGCTGATAATGGTGTCGCTTCCGTATTTCTTTTTGAAAGATTCAATGAATTTATTGTTTAATTCTGCTTGGAGTGACGGCAGATAATTCCAGCCAACATAATCTCCGATACTGCTTATAATGTCTATTTCCTGCAAAAGTTCCCCGGTTATGTGGAATGAGATGGTGGGGATATCGCTTGCCTTGATTCCCTTGGCACGAAGTTCCTTGAAGAAATCCCTGATGGCATCCCCAGTAAGGGTATTGACGATTAGATCCGGCTTGGCGTCGATTATTTCTTGCGCCAAAATATCAAACTTGGCACTGTAAGGCGGGGGCAAAATGAATTTCTCCCCTACAATCTCAAAGGTTTGTGAAGGGTTTTCTTCCCTGAGGCCTTTCAAATGCTGGTGGATAATTTCTCGAACCGACTGGCTGTAAATACTGTCCTCTCCAACCAGATAAATCTTTTTTTTACCTGCTTTTTGTGTAAGGTTCGAAATGGCAAATTCCACCTGTTGGTTTGGTGTGGCTCCCACGTAAACAACATTAGGATGCTGTTCCAGACCTTCATGGGAGACCGCATACATGAGAAGGTGATCGTTGGCTTTTAAGACATCAAGGCAATTTTTTCTTTCAACGGATGTCCAGCACCCAAAGATCACCGAAACTTTGTCTTCTTCAATGAGTTTTTTGGCAAGCTCTGCATAATTGGAAGAGTCGGACAAAGGGTCTTCAATAATCGGTTCCACCATCCTGCGCTGAACGGGAGATCCTTTATCGGAATATTCCATGATGCCACCAGACAAATTCAATTCGTCGATGGCCAAAAGGATTGCATTTTTTGCACCTTTACCAGCGTTACGCATGTGGCCATTGGAGCTATGAAGAATACCAACTTTTAAAGGTGTTCCCTGGGTGAGGCCACCAAGGTTGGATGGGATTAAACCGAAGTTGCTGAAATTGAATAATAATAGACCTAAATTAATAAGCATGACCGCCGCAATAAGGCCTATTTTCCAGTTTTTATACCAAGGCATCGGGGCAGGAAGTGTGCCAAAACTGGTTGTTGTAAGATGCTCAGGCGAAGGTACAACCTGTTGCAAATTCGTTATGTTCGGGTTGGAGATTCCCTGTTCAATGGCATCAATTCTTTCCACAAGTATGGATGCGTTGCCAACACGCTCTGATGGTTTCTTTTTCAATAAATCTTTCACCAACCTTGAAACACTATCTGGGATCAATGGATCCAACATATTCACAGGGGTTGGCTCATCCAGGGCCAGCGAATTCAAAATGTTTAAGGTTGTTTCGCCTTTGAAAGGCAAAACACCGGTAAGCATCTGGTAAAGAACACAGCCGAGGCTGAAAAGATCACTCCTGCCGTCCACAGCCAATCCACGGGCCTGCTCTGGCGCCATGTAGCTGGGTGTTCCCATGATTAACCCATTATTGGCGTTGCTGCTTGTTTCAGTAATTGTGGTTGCAAGGCCGAAATCCAGAATCTTAATTTTTTTCCATGGATTTCCTGGCTGGTCTGTTTCCAGCCAAATATTGTCTGGTTTTATATCGCGGTGAATCAGTTCGCTTTCATGGGCCACCACCAACCCATTGGCAACTTCTTTGATAATCTTAACGGCCTCGGAATAAGGGATTTTCTTTTCCCTCTCCAACTTGGCGCCCAAAGATTCGCCCTGCAAAAATTGCATGGCAAGAAAAGGCATGCCGTTTTCTATACCAACCTGATAGACCGTCACAATATTATCATGCGGAATACTGGCGCCAGAACGGGCTTCCTGCAAAAATCTTTGTTTGTGGGCAGGATTTGCCGCCAAGTCTGGCTTCATTACCTTTAAGGCCACCTGACGCCTAAGCAGTCCATCCTCGGCATCGAAAACAATACCCATCCCCCCTGTTCCAAGAACTCTGCGAACGATATAGCTGCCAAGCCTCCCGATTTCATCTGCAGCCTGTGCGGGGGATAAAAACGACAGGCTTATTTTGGTTTTACCATGGCTTTGGATTTCCAGAGGCACACCATCTTCGCCGACACTGAAGGCGGTGGTAGCCATTTCAGGATTTGAAGTAGCTGCAAAAAACTGCTTCTCAATGTCGATGGGTGACATGGAGCCAGTATCTTTGGCAGGGTTTTCTGAAACGATTATTTCAGGAAGGGAATCCGGCCCAGATGGAACGGTATCCAGTCGCATCTGGGCAAGCAAACGCTGACAATCAGCACATGATTCCACATGCTGACGCAGTTGCAGCGATGTCCATTGAGATAAATGACCGTTAAGCAATTGCTGCAAATCGCTTTTTGGTGGGCAGGAATTATTGTTCAGGGTAAATGTTTCCATTCAATTACCAAGGCGCCATCCATTAGTCGTAACATTTGCCAAAAAGTTCAAAACGGTACTCAAGGTGTTACCAAATCAGGACTTTCATTGAATTGAACCATCCTTATTCGGAAAAGTTTCGAAACAAAAAGTCTAATTCTATATTAACAAAAGTGTGCGTAGAATTCCCTGTTTTCAATGACATTTTTTAGGAGTAATTGTTCATTTGTTAAGAATTTTCTGAAATGAATGTCAAAATTACCGGTAACCAATGTCATTTCATGTAAAATACTGGAGATATTTAAATCCCTTTTGGGAAAATCATTTCCATGCGGTTCGATTATTCAAAT
>JBEGQX010000194.1:0-19537 GCA_041180805.1 Planctomycetota bacterium | reverse complement strand
GTTTCAGTAGTGGAACAGGCGGGTCTCTCCAAAAGAGTAGCCCGCCTGCGACCGATTGGTGTGATCAAAGGCTAATTTTTATGGGCCTTATGGCAGGCACTGCATGAAGCGCCAAGCTTGGCAATAGCAGCATCAGCGTTTGCCTTGTTTTTGCTTTCCACTGCGGCTTTAAGCTTACCTGCTTCGTCGGCATATTCTTTGGTCATCTTTTGCCAGGAAGCGGCATCACCTTTTGGGGGCTTGTTTTTTCCCAAAGAGGTCGCAAGGGCTGTAAACTCATCCGCATCATTTTTTAAACCGGCCCAATTTGGGGATGGAGCTTTTAGTCCCTTTTGAATGGCAGGATACAAGCCACCCGCCTTGTTCAGTTTGCCCATAATCTCTTTAATGTCTGGGCCTTGCGCAAGAATTGGAATGGTGCAGCAAAACAAACCCACAGAAGCGAAAAAGCCTTTTTTAGAAAACCTCATGTTTTTACTCCTATAGCCATTCCATGTAAAAACGAAAACAGGCTGACATTTTAAACTGTCAGCCTGTTTCAAAGAAACATCAGTTTTTACTGATTACTTGTGAACGTCATGGCAAGCCTTGCAGTTAGCGGCAGCGCTAACCTTCTTGCCAGCATCCTTATCGCCAGCTACCAAAGCCTTGCTAGCAGCAACCAAAGCTTCAGTCTTGGCCTTCCAAGAAGCAGCATCGCCCTTTGGGCACTTGTTGGCTGCAAGGGATTCGCAAAGGTCTGCGAAAGCCTTCTTGTCAGCAGCGGAAGCATCCTTCTTGTTGGCTGCTTCGCAGCACTTCTTGAAGTTGCCACCCTTCATGATTTCCTTGATGGACTTGGAATCAGCAGCAGCATTGATGCTGAAGCCGACTGCTGCCAGACACAGAGCAGCCAAAGCAAAAAACTTAACAGTTCGCATCTCAATTTCCCCTTGATACGAAACCACCTCCAGCCGCTTTCATCTCCCAACCGAAAACACCATGTTTTCATCAAAATTCAGGTAAAATCAAACAAGGCTGGATCAAAACAGTAGCAGTTCTGCCTATTTTGACAATTCCTTAATAATCGTGGGGAACCGTTGTGTCAACAGAATAATCACCTTTTGACAAATCCAAGGTTTTAATAGGCTCCAGCATCAACGACTTCACCACCAGACCTGGTCCCCAAATTTCTCCAAAGCTGAAGTAAAATATTCTCCCTAATGAATTTCACACTCCCGTCAGCAAAGCAGGAATTGACCCCTCCGGAGTGATAACTTCTGGAAGCGTGATGCGCTCGAACAAAACTGCCATCCACACAGTCTGTTTTTTTACTGTTGATTTCCATGGTATGGCTATAAACGGTTAGAGGATTCACACCACTACGGTAGTATTGCAAACCAGGGTAATTGATTGCAGTTGTGGTCCCGCAGTTTCCGGTTGCGGGGTAATCCAAAGTGGTTGCCAGTGAGGCAATATTTAAAACATGGGTTGGGTGGGGTGGATTGGTGGTTGAGGCGAGCATGGATCTTCGAATTTCGCTAAACATCACAGTATTGCTAGTACCATCTGAAACATCATTAATTCTAACCTTTGTTGTAACGACTCCACCGCCGGCGTTAGGTTGACCTGCTGTAACCTGAACATTGAAGATGCCCACTCTAAGGGGATCCGTTTCCCGGTGCTGGGGTGTATTACCAATACTGCCAAAATAATTGCATCTTCCAGCGTTTGCGACTCTCTCACCTGAAGGATCTGACGGACACAAGAAGGCTTTCACATCCTGTGTTCTTGCGGTTGCATGGTTAGCGGGTGCAGGTGCATTATTTTGATTAACATCGTAATTGAAATTAAACAGAGCATAAAGATTCCCACCTTCCAAATACGGGAGTATTACGGCTTGAAGGGATGGACGACTTGTTCCATTATCTGTGACTGGTGGTGGTCCCTGCCCGGGAGGTAACTGCTGAAAAGTAGATTCGTAATTATGACAAGCCAAACCAATTTGTTTTAAATTATTTTGGCAGCTCATCCTGGCAGCAGCTTCGCGCACTTTCTGCACCGCTGGCAACAACAGGCCAATCAATATCGCAATAATTGCAATCACCACAAGAAGTTCAATCAGGGTGAAACCCTTTTTTAACCTTTTCATAACCGGCCTACTTTCAGTGAATTATGAAATAAATGAAATCATAGTTATGATAAGCTAAATGTTTACCACCGTAAAGAACACCCTGTACTTATGAAACCTGAAGAACTACTGAAAAGTCTGGCTAAAAAAGAAGGCTTTGACCTTGCTGGCATAGCCATTGCCACGAACGCAGATGGCTTCAGCCACCTTCAGGACTGGCTGGACAACGGCTTGCATGGCCAGATGGATTACATGGCTGAATATCGAACGGCCTACCAACACCCAAATTCCATTCTTAAAGATGTAAAAAGCATTCTGATGGTGGCTTACAATTACAAAACCGAACTCCCTACCCCCGAAAAACCCAACATGGCCCGTGTCGCAAGATATGCCCAAGGCACGGATTACCACTTAATTCTTTGGAACAAGTTGAACAACGTTCTAAAAAACTTCAGGAACGAACATGCTTCGGTAAATGGCCGTGGCGTGGTGGACACAACCCCTCTTTTGGAAAGGGATTTTGCCAGAAGAGCAGGATTGGGATGGATTGGCAAAAACACCATGCTGATTCACAAAAAGCTTGGAAGCTTTATACTGCTAGGCGCACTGCTTCTTGATATGGAACTTCAACCAGATTTTCCTTCCCTAACCAGCCATTGCGGTACTTGCACCGCCTGCCTGGACGCCTGCCCAACCCAGGCATTTATCGGCCCCAAAAAGCTAGATGCCAGGAAATGCATCAGCTACCTGACGATAGAACACAAAACGGACATTCCAGAAAACCTTCGCGAAGGAATTCAAAACTGGATTCAAGGTTGCGATATTTGCCAGGATGTTTGTCCTTGGAACAGAAAAACTCCGGATGGGGAGGATTGGAAAAATTATTTCAACCCCGGGCAGGCATTTCTAGACCCATTGGAAGTTCTAAAGCTATCGCAGGATGAATTTCGTATTCGCTTCAAGAAAACCGCGATGTGGCGGCCTCGCATGAACCGGATATTTCGCAACGCCTGCATAGTTTTGGGAAATATCGGCAACGAAAGCCATCTTAAAACGCTAGAGGGGCTCTCGGAAAACCGGGAACCCCTCGTTGCAAATGCGGCCTTGTGGGCACTAACCCAAATCCAAAAAAGAATCAGCGTGAAACGGGAAGATCAATCTTGTTCTCCCCAGCTTTAATGGTTGTGTTAAAAGTCGTTGTCGAAGCCTTGGAATAAACCTCAGGCAACATATTCGGACCAGGCTTGCCATCTTCCAAATAACGCGGGTTACGCTTGATCACCGTGATGACATATTCCCCCTCTGGAACACCATCAAAAGCGGTGTATGTGGACATTTTGGCATTTCCCTGAGAATCAGTCAGGCCATCGGCAACCTTGGTTGGTTTTGGCCCTTGAGCTTTGTGTGGAGGGAAAATCGCCACTTCCGCCTCGATTACAGGCTTACCATCCTGGGTTACTTTTACAGTGGTTGGAAACACTTGTTTTCGTTTTCCGGTGGCCACGCCAGTTTCATCGGATTCCGGTAAACGCAAAGCATCGTCAAGGATTCCATCCAGCAGCAGATTAGCAACCACTGGGCCATCCTTCTTCATGGTTACCCATGCGACATGATCAAATTCGCCATAAACAGGACCACGCAACTTGCTGGCGCCACCCGTGGTGGAAAGGCTGTAATAACGCATGCCATTGCGAACAAACTTCTGGTAGTGATGCACATGACCCGCAAATACGGTGTAGTTTTTACCCTTAAGCAAATTCTCCACATCCAACCAGCCATTTTTATCCAACGTATTATCATTCCACAGCGGCTTGTGAAGGAAAACCATGATCCACTTGGCGCCAGAATTTTCCTCGACAGCCTTTTTGATCATTTCCAATTGATCCTTCCCAAACCGATGGGGCCTGTCCTTGGTGGTGCTTTCCGATGAATCATCCGAATTCAAGCAAAGGAACAACACATTCCTGTAAAGGAAATGGAAATAAGGAGCGCGAAATTTGTCCTTGAACAATTTTTCCTGACCAGGGTTGCTGACATCATGGTTGCCGGGAATATAAAAAAATGGCATCTGAAGACGGTTCACATAAGAGTTGAACTCGTTCCATTCAGCTTCCACCTTGTCTTGTTTGTCTGAATAACCCTCGATTAAATCGCCCACCGACATGACAAATTCTGGTTGCAGCAAATTCAACTGCTGCATGGCTTGCGAAAAAATCTTCGGGCGATGACCACCTGTGCGATCACTAACCACAGCAAAACGAAATTCATCGGGGTCATTGTTAACTTTAAGATTGGTCCATGGGTTTTTATCACCCACTTGAATCTGCAATCCTTTTTCCTTCGTGGGCTTATCGGAAAACGCCAGGGCACCCAACAGAACAAAACCCACAAGTCCCAAAACCAAAAACTTCCTCATGCTCATCCCCTTTGAATACATTCTTGATTAAACAATTTCTTTCAAGTTACGGTACTTTTCAAGCAAAAACACCGCTGGTAATTGCATTAATTCGCACTTTAAAATGAATTGCGCATGTTTTTGTTTCCTTAAAGCACACCAAATAAACGTCATAACCCGATCAACCGTTAATCGATGATCATTTTGTGCAGCCAACTTCGATCACCTGGAATTGCTAGTTTTCCATGTTTTGAGATGATGGAATTGTTGCAATCTGTTAACTATTTGCCTTTGGAAAAGAAACATGGCGCGAAGAAAATTGGATGGATTAATTGTGGTAATCACCGGGGCCTCCCAAGGAATTGGAAGGGCTCTGGCCTTGGAATCCCTTAAAAAGGGAATGAAGGTAGTAGCAGCAGCCAGAAGCGCAGACCTTCTCTACGATTTGGCCGCCGAAGCAAAACCCATAGGGCAAGGCGCCTTGGCAACCGTGGTGGGTGATATCACCAAACCCGAGGGCAGAAAAGCAATCCTTGATGGGGCTGTTCAAAATTTTGGCGGGGTGGACATTCTTGTAAACAATGCCGGTGTTGGGGCAACAGGCCATTTTGCGGAGGGTTCTGAGGACCGCTTACGCAAAATCATGGAAGTAAACTATTTTGCCCTGGCAGAGATCACCCGGATTTTTATTCCGGAACTTAAGAAAAGCAAAAATGCGGCCATTGTGAATATTTCCTCCATCGCAGGGAAACGGGGAATCCCCGCCAGGAGTGATTATTCAGCCAGTAAATTTGCCGTACAGGGTTTCAGCAATGCCCTTAGGCCGGAACTTGCCAAAGATAACATTGATGTTTTGGTGGTTTGCCCGGGTTTGACCCAGACAAATTTTTCCAAAAACATGATTGAGCAAAAAGCCAAACTTCAAATGGATCATTTGCGGGGCATGACCAGCGAGGAAGTTGCCAAGCACACGCTGCGCAGTATGGAAACCGGCAGGCAGGAAGTATGCCTTACCAGGGATGGCAGATTGATGGCGTTTGTAAGCAGATTTTTCCCAAGGCTTGCAGACCGAATCGCGAAAAAACGGGTGATTGCATTGTTCCGCGAAGAGATTGCCGAGCGTCAGAAACGCCGGCAGGAACTGCTGTCCCAAAATGTTCAGCACGCCTGAAAGGATTCCCGGCTTGCTTCTGTGGCAAAAATGGCTAAATTGGCCTCAGATGCTGGAGTGGCGGAATCGGCAGACGCATCGGACTTAAACTATTGAGCACCGGGCTGGGAAACCTCCCGTGTGAATTCAGTCGAAGTCGGGGAAACCGAATCTTGAAAAAGACGGCAATCCCGAGCCAAGCATGGGCAACCCATGAAGGTGTAGAGACTTGGTGGCTGAGACCTAAAGCTTTTTGCCAGGGTCAAGGGAAAGTCCAGACCACAAACCGTTTAGGCGGGTGGCGTAAGTCATAGTGGTATGAAAATCCGAAGGGGTGAAAACTCCGTGAGGGTTCAAGTCCCTCCTCCAGCATCTTTTTTAAGGAATAATCATGCAGTCCTATGACCAGGATGGCGTACGCTTTCAAATCCCACCCAACTGGTCCCTTGAAAAAGAAGAAATCGACGAAGGCTGGTCTGTCTCTGTGCAAAGCCCGGGAACAGCTTTTCTTTACATAGTCTTTGATTCCAACTTACCGGATCCGGACGAGCTTGCTTCAGCAACTTTGGAAGCCTTGAAAAAAGATTATCCGGAACTGGAAGCTGAAGAGGCGTTGGAAAATATTTCAGGCCAGGCGGCGGTGGGGCATAACCTGCAGTTCTTCAGCTTTGATCTGGCTATAGAATGCAAAACCCGATGCCTGTACAGCCCCGAGGGCACTATTCTTTTGTTGCTTCAGAAAAGCGACGAGGATGAAAAAAAATACGGGCCCGCATTGCAGGCCCTGTGGAAATCCATCCAAATTGATATGGAGTAGTCTTACTTTCCTGATAGCCTGGAAAGTCCGGCATCATACCCCAACAGCAAGTTGTAAAACGAAGTGTAAAAAGGATAGTCACCCTCAACCGCCGGTGCGAATTTAAGACCGTTACTGGTCATATGATCCACCAAGGCGCCCACAGTGGCTCCTTTGGCAGCCCATCTGCCATTCAAATAATTCACTGAATTGGGTTCAGAAAGATTCTTAAGACCTTCCTCGAGATTATTAGCAAAGCGCTTGGATTGAATATATTCGCCGGGAGAGAGGTCCCCTGCCATGCGCTTGATAAGATCACTCAAATCCTCGATGGCATTTTTCATTTTCTTGTAAGTGTTGGGCTCAAGACTGCCGGAAGCTGCTTGACGAACCGCTTCTGGAGCGATCTTGTTAATATTTTCCCTGGGCTCACGGAACTCGGGCCCCCTGAGAACCATGGGCCACTGCAGATCGCCATTTTTAAAGATTCCCACACTGCCTGCAGCGGTGGAAGTGGTCATATTTAAATGGCGCAAAATTTCTTCTGATATAGGTATGGAAGGTCCCTTTACCAAAGTTGTGGTCTGGGTTTGAACAATGGCTGACATAATCAAATTTAAAGCTTTACCCGACCAAATATCCCCGTTAGCGGGTTGGTTTCTGGCAAGCCTTAGAGCTTCCTGACGATCCTTTTCATCGAGTTCAGCCCTAGTGGGGGTATTGGCCTTCTCATACATGGCTTCGTCAAATTTAGCACGTTTAACAGCCACCTTCGCTTCTTCAACCTGCTGTTGTGCCAAACGGGATTGCTGATTGGTAAAGTACCATTGGGCATTGGAATTGGTCAGGGATGACAACCCTTGCAGGTAGCTACCCATGCCGCCGCCGCCACCGCCGCCACCATAACCCCAACCACCGCCATAACCACCACCGCCGTAACCACCACCGCCTCCTGTAAACTGCTGGTAAGTATTCACAACCGGTTGTGCAACTCTAGGTGGAGGTGGGGCATTCGCCTGACCACCAGCACCCTGAAATTGGGCATGAGCCACACCTTGAGCAAGGCCCATCAACCCCAGGAAAGCTGCACCCATCATCGATTGATTCTTGAATATGTTTGCCATGTTTCACCTCAAATTCCGGTACAAACCAACCTGGGAAATTAATCTATGGACCGCGGGGGAAGCTTTCCCTTGGGAACAAGCTTTTTCCATTGTTCCACGGCAACCTTTCGCTTTTCTGCAGATGCCGTGGGATCAAATTGAATCGATCTTCCTTTTGGAACAAGTCTGTAAAGATGCCAGTGCGCAAGACCACGAATACCGGTTCTATCACTTTCAAGATAATCAATAAGGGCTTCGAAGGTTTCAGGTTGCCTTAATTCGTCATCGCTGAATGAATGAAGCAGGTCCACGAAAATCTCGGCCTGTTTTGCGGAGTAGTTACGCCCAGACATCATGAACTGATGAAGCTTTTTATCCTGCCCGGGTTTTCTTCCAATCCAGTGCCTTAAGCCAATAATAATATTATCTATCACATCCTTGTGCTTGGTTTCCCCTACCACCTTGTAAACCAAAGGTAACTGATCCGTCGCAAGCATGACATTCACAGCAACAAATCTTGCATGAATATCATCCGACAGGGCCAATGACTCAAGCACCTGATCCATGGGCTTTCCGCCAAAGAATTCATCGCGAAACTTGATTGTTGCCTGAATTCTTGCGCGAATTTCAGGATTTGTAATATCCGGGGGAAGTGTCCATTCAGGAAGTTTTTCCAATTTGGTCTTCACAGGCGGTATTCCTGCCTGGCTGTTCCAAGTCAGCATTGCAGGTCCGGGAGGTGCAGACATCAGGTGGGTTACGCCCTCATCAGAAATCTCGGCAGTCCCCTTCATTTGGACATAAATTAGTTCATAAACCGGATTCACATCATCTTTTGCCTTGGCATCAAAATGTGTACCCTTGGGCCAACGGCCAATTATTTCAACTGTGCAGGTGGAACCTGGTTCATTAAGCTTCAACTCGCTAAAATCATCGACTTCATCTTGGAGGCGAATGTGACAGTTAGCGGGGCCTTCTTTCCTGCCGTTGGTAATTTCAATGCGTCCCCTTTCAAAAGAAAGGTGAAAATCTGCCTCCCCGGGTTTACCTGCTGCCAGACGAACCGCGGTTTCCCTGATGGGGAAAGGAGAAGTTCCCGCAATGTCCCCACGAAATGTGACCTTGATGGATCCATCCAAAGTTTCAAATTGGGATCCCATTCCGGAAAGAATCAAATCTCCAACATTTAATTCTTCGTTGTGAGCTACAGTTTTCCAAGAATTGGAACCCGCTTCCTGCCGAAGCATGGAACCATCCTTGCTAAGGCACCTGGCAACAGGAACTTTGGAAGCTTGTTGTTCAACAACAACCGGGCGTTTTTTGCGGAATAATTGTCCGAATCGGTCAGCCCCCGATGAATACATCACACCCAAGCCCATGCTGGCCATCAAGGCAAGTATGGCAACACTCCGATATCGGCTGACAAAACCTGAACCAAAAATCGAAGACCTCATGTTAATCCTCACAAACAGCCGCCTTATATTTATTTTACACCCACAAAACTATAACCGAGTTAGTTATTTAGCGTGAATGACCTCAAGAGGCAGGTCAAGGGTTGCTATTTTTCCACTGATGGTGTCAGTGGCTTTTAACTTAAGGGTGAACTTTCCAGACCTGTTCAAGGCAACATAAAATTGAACTGGAAAAACGCTGGTTTCCGCGGGAACATCTTTATTAACTTCAGCAACAGGGGTTTTCGTTACAGTCTTTTTGCCGTTCGAATCAAAGATTTCCAGGGAGATCTTAAGATTTGGCTGTTTTGAAGCTCCCCTTTGGAAACCAACAACACCAAAGTTCAACCAAAGGGATTCGCCAGTTGCAAACACAGATGTCGGGACATTTCCAGCCTGGTCTGCAGTGGTTCGAACCTGAACAATCCCAAGGTCACCTTTTACAAGCTCAAAATCCTTGGAGAATGTTGCTGTGGCGTTAGACTTCTTATCTTTTGCAGTAACCTTTACAGTGTAGGTGCCCACTGGTTGATCAGGCCCAATATTCAACTGAGTAAAGCCCGGCAGAATTCCACCACCCAAAGAATCGATGGCTTCAATATTCTTGGCCTCGTGTTTGAATTCCAAACGGCCCTTAAAGTTTACTTCGGTAAGCAGGGAGTAATTAACCTTGCCTTCATCATCCGCTTTAACGCCTTTAATATCGAAGGCCAGATAGAACGAGTCGCCATGTATGAATTTCGCCTCTGCGCGCGGCAGGCCGGGCACACCATGAAGCAGCCTCACATTTTCCAGTGAAAGCTTTTCTGATTGATCAGGAACCAAAGCTAGCAAACAGGCCAGGCCGATCGTATAACTCCACATGCTAAATCTCCCACAGACAAATCAAAAGGATTGGGTATTCTGTATTTAAGCTAACCTCTAACCGCCAGATTCTCTAGGCCAATTAACCTCCCACAGCGGTATTTTTCATATTCTTCCCGCCAAGTCAGAAATAACCGCCAAAGCTTCACATTTTTAGATTCCGCTTTTGGCAATTACCTCGAAGGATTCCCGCGCCGCGGCGATGGTTTTTTCGATGATCGTTTCATCGTGCTGTATCGAATGAAATGCGGCTTCAAACTGACTACAAGGCAGATACACTCCGCGGTCCATCATTTCCCAGAAAAACCTTGAAAACCGCTTTGTATCAGCATTCTTTGCAGTGTCGTAATCAACCACCGGTGAAGATGTGAAGAAGAATGTCCACATACTTCCCACCCGATTGATAACATGGGGGATTCCGGCAGTTTTTGCCGCCTGCGATAATCCTTCCTCCAGCTTGGCTCCAGTGGCGTCCAGTAGTTTGTAGGGTGGATTCTTTTTCAACTCTTCCAGGGTGGCCAAACCTGCAGCCATCGCCAATGGATTACCAGAGAGCGTACCAGCTTGATACACCGGCCCGCTTGGCATGACTTTACTCATGATTTCTTTTTTGCCCCCGTAGGCACCCACCGGCAATCCTCCACCCACAATCTTACCTAGAGCTGTAAGGTCAGGCTCTATGCCAAGAAGTTCCTGGGCACCGCCCATAGCCAGGCGAAAACCTGTCATCACCTCATCCAGAATCAAAACGGAACCACTCTTGCGGGTAAGGCTGCGAAGTTCCTGCAGGAATTCTTTGGACGGCGGTATAAGCCCCATATTGCCCACCACCGGTTCAAGAATTACGCAGGCAATCTTGTCCGGATGCCGGGCAAAGGCAGCCTTGAGGCCTTCAACATCGTTGTACTTCAAGACAAGCGTATCTTGAGTGCAGCCTTTTGGAATACCAGGACTGCTGGGTACACCCAAGGTGGTTGCGGCGGAACCGGCCTGAACCAAAAGGCTGTCCACATGGCCATGGTAGCAGCCAGCAAACTTGATGATAATATCCCTGCCGGTATAGCCACGAGCCAGGCGGATGGCACTCATGGTGGCTTCGGTGCCAGAATTGACCATGCGAACCATTTCCATGGAAGGAACCATGGAAACAATTAGCTCCGCCATGCGGGATTCCATTTCCGTGGGAGCGCCAAAACTGGTGCCCCGCTTTGCAACATCGGATATGGCCTCCACTACCTTGGGATGCGCATGCCCAAGAATCATCGGCCCCCAGGATCCGATGTAATCTATGTACCTGTTTCCATCGATGTCATAAAGATATGGGCCCTCTGCATGGTCGATAAAAATGGGTGTCCCACCAACCCCGCCAAAAGCCCGTGCGGGACTGTTCACCCCTCCGGGAATCAAGCCCTTGGCCTTTTCAAAAGCCGCCTTGCTCTTATTTCTTTGCATCATTTTCTTTTCCACCTGGTTTCGTAGCTTCTGTCAGTTCGTTATCCAATTTGCCAGTCAGCGCACTAGCTTCATCCATTAGTTTTTTAAGACCGGCCTGATCTTCGTAAATCACAACCACATTCCGGCAGGCAAATCTTGAATCCAAAATAGAGACCGGGTTTTTCGCAGACTGAATAGCCTTGCCAATCAAATCATTACGGGTGGCTTCCGGGTCCCCCTTGACCAAAGGGGCAAGATTCTTGATTTTCCTGCAGCAAAGCAAATGGGGCAGGCGCAGGTTCCGGTCAAAGATACAGTTTCTATCGGTATCTTTCTCAAGCTTTTCTTTTGCAGCCTTGTAACGGGAAAGAGCCAGTGCCAAATCCCCAAACTGTTCCGTCCTGAATGCAAGAAAGACAGGGCTTAGATCTTTTTCCAGTTCCGGTTCCTTGCGGTTATCACGGATGGCTTTCAAAACTGAGCGCCATTCATTCTCAAAGGTATCCAGGTAATTCATAAACTGGACACGATTATTCGCAAGGGCAGCCCAGCGCGTTTTCGGATATTCCCTGCCAATGGCAGACCAAGCCTGCATGGACTCCGCCAAATCTCCCCCTGCTTCCAACTCTATGGCCTTGAAAGCTTTGCCTTCCACCTCTTCCTGCACTCCAAACTTGTAACCCTTTGCGGTCTGCTTCAAATATTTGCGCAATAAATCCTCACCATACTCCACATCAATGGAATCCGTCCATTGTTTCATCTGTTTACCTTGGGAATCCTCGCTACCCGCATAATATTGCGCAAACAGGGTCAATGGGCCTTCACGGGCCTCATCTTTCTTTCCCTGATCCATCATGGATTTTGCCTGTTTGAACAATTTTTCAGCCGAGGGTGGCCTTATGAAAATCTCATACATGGTGTACGAAAAAGCCCCAATCAACAGGAAGCAGGCCATAAGCACAAACCAGCCTGAACGGAACCAGGGCACAACTGTCTTGTTTTTGGAAAATTTAGAGAGAAGCTTTCTAGCCTTCCGCCTCTCAGCAGTTTTAGTCATATAGCCATCGCCGACCTGACTTTTGGCAAGGTCTTCCCCAACGCTAACTTGGGTGGAAACCTTTTGCCGAATCTCATCCAGGATATTGGATACCGTGTAAGCGCTGGGGGGCCGCTGGTCGGGCTTTTTTTCCAGTAAATGCAGCACCAAAGTGTCCATCCATTTGGGAATATCCATCTCGATTCTTGATGGTTTTTCCGGCTTGGTCTGCACATGGTGAAGAAACAACTCCATGGCATTGTCGCCACGAAAAGGTCTTCGGCCTGTTAGTAATTCAAAAAGCACGACACCTAGCGAGTACAAATCCGACTTATGCGATATATCCCTTTCACCCTTGCATTGCTCCGGTGACATGTAAGCGGCTGTACCAATCGCGGTATTTGCCGAGGTAAGCATGGTTCCTTCCAGATCCTTGGCAATGCCAAAGTCTGTAAGTTTTAGAACACCCTGCTTATTAATCATCAGGTTGGAAAGCTTGAGGTCGCGGTGAACGACACCGTTATCATGAGCGTGTTGCAAAGCAGCGCAAATCTGCTTTCCAATTTCAACCACCTCGTCCCAGGCAAGCCTGCCCCTGTGCTGCAGAATCTTCTCAAGCGTTTCTCCCTCGATAAGCTCCATGGCGTAGTAGCGCATGTTGTTAAACTTGCCGATACCAAAAAGGCGGACAATATTTGGCTGATTGAGGTGTTTTAGTATTTCCGCTTCACGCTCGAACCTTGCAACCAGGGAAGAATTGGCGCTGCTGCTAACCCCGGGAGACATGATTTTAATGGCAACACGAGCGTTGTTTTTCAGGTACTTTGCCTGATAAACGGCTCCCATGGCGCCGGTGCCGAGTTCTTTCTCTATGAGGAATGGACCAAACTCTTTTCCAACCATCATGGGAGAACCTCGGGCAGGAAGTGGAAGGTCATCCTTTTAGCCATGCAGCCACACGGGTTGCATGGTAGGTAAGAAGGATCGAGGCTCCGGCACGTTTCATACCAAGCAGGGTTTCGAGAACAATGCGGCGTTCGTCCACCCAGCCCTTTTGCGCGGCTGCCTTGATCATGGCGTATTCGCCACTAACGCAATAAGCAGCCACTGGAACCTGAAAATGATCCTTGATTTGGCGGATGATATCCATGTAAGCCATGGCCGGCTTCACCATCACAATATCAGCCCCCTCGCTTATATCCAAGGAAACTTCCCTAAGGGCTTCGGTGGAATTCGCCCCATCCATTTGATAAGAAGTCCGGTCGCCAAATTTGGGCGGCGATTCCGCGGCATCACGGAATGGCCCATAGTAAGCCGAGGCATACTTTGCGGAATAACTCATGATGGGCAAGTGGCTGAAACCTGCCCCGTCCAAGCCTTTGCGTATCGCACCCACCATGCCATCCAGCATGCCGGATGGAGCAACCATGTCCGCGCCAGATTGCGCATGAACCACACACTGTCTGGCAAGCAATGGAAGAGTGGCGTCCCCATCCAGATCAAGCTTGCCTGTCTTCTCGTTTAGAATTCCGCAATGTCCATGATCGGTATACTCACAAAAGCATTCATCGGTAATCAGGTAAGGCTTGTCACCATGCTTTTTGCGAATCGCGCGAATCGCCTGCGGCACAATCCCATTTTCTTCCAATGCGCTGGAGCCTGTTGCATCTTTATGGGAAGGTATTCCAAACAAGAGGAAGGATTGAACACCCAAATCCAAGGCCTTGCCCACTTCATCAACCACGGTATCAGGGCTAAGCTGATACACCTCCGGCATGGAGGCAACCTCCTTGCGAATGTTCGACCCTTCACGAACAAAGAGGGGATAAACCAAATCCTGTGCACGAAGGTGGTTCTCCTGAACCATCTGGCGAAGAATCGGGTGATGACGCAACCTTCTAGGCCTGCTACTGGGATAACCTGGCTGATTCATCATGGGTACCCTCGTAAGCTGAATGGTTAACCGGCATACACCGAATTGGCGGCTCCAACGGCTGCCCCGGGTTTTACCGTAACTCCCTGGTTCACCAGCGCCTGCTCAAGAGCGGCAAGTGCCAGCAGTACAACGGCGGGCTTGCTATTATAACCCATCAAGCCCAGGCGCCATACCTTGCCCTTGAAATCACCAAGGCCGCCACCAATCTCGATACCAAACTTTTCCAGAAGAAACTTGCGACCTTTCATGTCATCCACGCCCTCGGGAATTCGCACGGCGTTTAACTGCGGCAACTGGCAACTCGGGTCGGCAGTATACTTCAAGCCCAAAGCCTCCAATCCCGCCTTCAGGGCAAGATGGTTCTTGTGATGCCTTTCCCAGCGCTTTTCGAGACCCTCCTCAAGAACCAGCCGAAGGCCTTCGTGAATGGCAAAAACCATGCTGATTGGGCCTGTATGGTGATAGACACGGTCCTGACCCCAGTAACTCATGACTGTTGTCATGTCCAGATACCAGCTTTGTACCTTGCCCTTACGATTTTTAATCACTTCCACGGCACGGTCACTGAATGTCACAGGAGACAACCCAGGCGGGCAGCCAAGACCTTTTTGCGAGCAGCTATAGACTGCATCCAGCCCCCAGGCATCGACTTCCAATTGCACGCAAGCAAGAGAAGTCACAGCGTCCACCACTATCAGCGCCCCATGTTCATGGCAGAGATCCGCTATCTCTTTCATGTTTCCCTGCAGGGCACCCGTGCTGGTTTCCGCATGAACAATCCCCAACACCTTGGGTTTTACGCGAACCAGAACTTCACGAATCTGATCCACCGAAAAAGTCTTACCCCATGGGGCCTCAATCACCGTAACCTGTGCGCCAGTACGGCCTGCAACATCAATCATTCTCTGGCCGAAGAAACCCTTGGCACAAACCACAACTTTGTCACCCGGCTCAAGCAAATTCACCAGACATGTTTCCATTCCCGCCATGCCTGTGGCGCTGACAGGGAAAGTAACTTTGTTCTTTGTCTTGTAAACCATGCGCAGCATTTCCTGCACCTGTCCCATAATAGACAGAAACTCGGGGTCAAGGTGCCCCAAGAGCGGATTGACCATGGCGCGCAAAACACCAGGGTGGGCATCGCTGGGGCCTGGGCCAAGCAGCAGTCGTGGAGATGGTTGCAAAGGTGCTGGAATGGACATTTTAAAACACTTTCGTTGCGAGAGTCTATCTATCAAAACTGGGGATTCAAGAACTTAGACCTTTCCACCACCAGCGAGCTGATTTCTCGAAAGGCAGGGTGATCCGCAGTCCCCATCAGTTCAAAGGCACATGCCTCCACCGTGGTAAGTATTGCCCCGGCATTTTCCATTCGGCGCAATGCCACCTCGGTATCATTAACATATCGGCTGGACACCCCATCGACAGGCACAAACACATGAAAACCCCTGTTCAGCAAGTCCAGAACCGTCTGTTGAACACAAATATGGGTTTCAATACCCACCACTATGACCTTGATTCGGGCATCAACCTCCAGCTTTTCCAATACCAGCCCCTCTCGAACCGCCGAAAAAGCTTTCTTTTCACCAAAGTGTTCAAACATCGATCTAATTGGCTCCACCGTATGCCCCAATCCCTTGGGATATTGTTCAACACCAAGGGCTGGAACCTCAAGCAGTTTTGAAACTTTTATAAGAAATTCAATGTTGCGAACCAGATCCTGATTTTGATGGATTTTAGGAACAAGTTTTTCCTGCACATCCACCACCAAAAGCGCAGTGTCCCCAATACTCATGAAATGTTGATGACCCATGGTGCCCTCATACCCCTCTTGGTTCATTACTCGTGAAATTTCAAAAAGAAGTACTCCAGCCACCAGATCAGCAGGGATAATCCACGGTCCGAAACATCCCGGGAAGGATCAAATTCGGACAGGGCTATTCCCACCAGGTTTTCAGTCGGTATCAAATCAAATATCCGAAGCATCTGCGCTGGTGACAACCCTAAAGGTACCGGCCTGCCGGTGGCGGCAAAGTAAGCCGAGTCCATTACATCACAGTCAATGTCCAGAAAAACTTTGCCTTGAAGATGTTTCTGAATCTTCTTAAGGGAACCCGCCTCATCCTTGATAAAGTCCATGGCGCTGATAGCACCAGCAAAGACTTTTTCAATCGCAAGGGGGGGAATCAGCAAATCCCGGTGCCCCACATTAAACACTTTCGGCAACGGCTGCCTGGCGTGTAGAAGAAAGTTACCATGCGAAGGGGTATCGAGCGTGTCGGCAAAATGGTGCATATCAAGATGGGCATCCAACTGCAAAACTGTGACGCTGGCTGAATCTATTTCTTCGTAGACAGGCAAGACCCCCAAGTGGTTTCCAGACAACCAAATGAAGCGATCGCCGCCTTTCAAGACACGGCGGATGGCCTGACATCCCCGCTCCCGCCAACGCTTCAAGGCTGGCAGGTCATCCATGGGCAATTCACGAAGTCGAACCTGATCACGCCATGCAAGCGCCCTTGTTTCGGAGGTTTCTGCATAGGAATCACGCAACATGGTTCGAATTTCGTCCGCTAGAAGCTTGCTTCCTTCCGCGGCACCGGAATTCCCAAAAAGGTCAAATGGAAATACTACGACTTTGGTTGCCACCCTGAATCCTCTTGTTTTTCCGTTTCCCTTAACCCTGTTTTCTTTTTACCATTTCCCTGTCTTCTCTCAATGCCATGAATGCGATTAGGAGTTATTCCCGTCATGAGTCATGTCTTTTATCTTGCCTCCAACGCCGTGGTAACCGGGGATGTTATTTTTGGGGCCAACGCAAACCTTTGGTTTCATGTGGTGGTTCGTGGCGATGTCGCCCCGATTCGTATTGGCGCCAACACAAATATCCAGGATTCCAGCGTGGTCCATTGCGAGCATGGCGAGGAACAAATCATCGAGGAAAATATCGTGGTGGGCCATCGCGCCCTGCTGCATGGAAAACGAGTGGGCATGGGAACATTGGTGGGAATGGGAGCCATACTTCTTTCCGGAAGCAAAATTGGTGAGGAATGCATCATCGCCGCCGGCACAGTGGTAAAGCAACACGCGGTCATACCTCCAAGGTCGTTGGTTGCGGGAGTTCCGGGCAAAATCATCCGTGAAGTAACGGAAGCTGATCTTAAAACCACCAGGGATATCATGGAACGCTACGTAAAGCTGGCACAAGCCTATGTTCAGGGAGAATATCTATCCAGCGTTGGAACTTTCCCAATGCTGGCCATCCCATTGGCTGCCGTTGCCCGATAGAATGAAAACCACCGAGGTTTTCATGAGCCAAGAGGCAACTTCATTACAGCAGAAAATAGCCCGCCTTATCTCGCAAAAAGGTTGGAACCAGGAGGATTTTGCCCGTATCTCCCGCCTTAACAGGCACACCGTACGCAAAATCGTACTCGGCAATGAATTCAAACTGCGAAACTCCACCTTGGAATCCTGTGCAAGGGCTTTCGGCCTTACACCGGATCAATTAACGCACTCCCCGCTGGAACTTTTGCTTTCCAAGCTGGATACAAATCAAACACCGGTGCAGCAACAGCGCTACCGAAGACTTTTAGAAGGCATTACCAGGGAAGAACTGAAATATTGGATGGAAAAGTACCCTGACCGGGCACGCATGCTGGACTCCCCTGCAATCGATGAAATCTTGTCATTCCAGAAAAACCCATCATTCAACCAAGGTAACCTAGAAACCTTGATTCTGCGACTTGAACGCAAGGGACGCATTCTGGAAAAGGTTCGCCATTTGAACCACCCGCGCCACCTGGAAGTATTGGAACACCTGCTGGACACCATGCACGCTGCCAAAAACACGGGGCAAACATCATGAGTGATTCCGCAAATGCTCCCAGCGGTGCCTTTGTCTCTTTAAGGCACCCTAATTATCGCTATTATTTCTTTGCTCAGCTTCTTTCCCTAACAGGCTCCTGGACGCAAACAACAGCTCTTATGTGGCTTGCCTACAGCGCAGAGAACTATTCAAGTTGGCCATCGCTGATCGCAGCGTTGCAGGTATTGCCCGGGACATTTTTGGGGCCTTGGGGTGGAAATCTGGCGGACCGACTCCCAAGAAAAAAACTTATCATTTTCACCCAGTGCATGTTTTTCCTGCAAAGTATCGGACTCCTGGCCGCATCCTTCCTTGGGCATACCGCTCCATGGATTCTGATGCTTTTTTCCCTTCTCTGGGGTGTGATTAACGCCCTGGATTTACCGGCAAGACTGGCATTTCTAGTTGAGATGGTGGGCAAAAAAGACCTTTTCAACGCAGTGGCCCTCAATTCACTTCAATTCAACCTGGCAAGGCTGATGGGACCCGCCATTGGAGCCTATTTGCTTACATGGTATGGCCCCACCTGGTGTTTCGCAGTCAATGCCAGCAGCTATCTCATTTTGCTATTGGCACTCTTTGCCATGCAACCCTCCGCAATGTTTCTTGAGAAACCCCCTGAGGTGAAACCCGGGCTTCTCGATGGTTTTCGCTACCTTCTGGGAAAACCGGATTTGGTTCTTATCATCAGTACCGCAGGGGGCATGGCTGTATTGGGCTGGCCTCTTTTGGGCTTACTGCCGGCTTATGCCCGTCAGGAACTTGCCATGGGCCAGGAAGCCTATGGAAGCCTTTTGAGTGGCGTGGGCGGTGGAGCCCTTGGCGCGGCCCTTTTATTGGCGTGGAAGGGTGCCAAATTTTCCAAGGGATTGATGCAAGCCACAGGAATGCTGGTGGCAAGCATAGGACTGCTTCTTCTTTCGATTGCAGGAAGCTTTGGCCAGGCACTTCCTTGCAGCATCCTTTTTGGTTCCGGAATGATTCTTTTCTTCGCCACCAGTCAGGGAATGGTTCAACTTGGTGCTGGCGACAACCACCGGGGCTTGGTGCTTGGAGTTTGGTCCATGATGCTTTGCACGGCTGTTCCTTTAGGAAACTTTATAGCGGGGCCACTTGCAGATATTTTTCCGCTTAGAAACATTCTGGTGGGAATGGCTTTTTTAATGGGATTACTTTTGGTTACCTTCCTTTTGGTTAAAGCCAGAATGAAAAGAAGTATCACGAAAGAAATACAAGAGACTATCGGATAAACAATAAAGGCCCGGGCTTAAACCCGGGCCTTGCATTTGATACCCAACCATTACTTCCAGTCATCGGTGCGGAAAGGTGAAGCAGGCAAACCTTCCTTGTTGGAAAGATTTGGCTCAGCCTCTTCGTGCCAGCCCATACGGACC
>JBEGQX010000193.1:0-5374 GCA_041180805.1 Planctomycetota bacterium | reverse complement strand
GGATTCCTTCTGCAAGGAACACCCCCAGCTTGTGCGGCGCTTGCGTGAGGGCCTGCGTCGTGAAACCAAATTTGAGCAAGCACGGCAGTTCTCCTGCGAATCGCTGGATGCGTTGATCCAGTATCTTTCCGAAAACCAGCAGATTCCATCACTTTTCGAGGAAGTGCCCCCCTCCCCACCCAATGGCTGGGAGACCAAAATCTCGAAGAAAAAGAATGTGGAACAGCAGTTCCCCATTCTGCCTCCACCCCGCCGTGTGGAAAAACCCCAGGTGGAATTCCGCCCCGGCGAGTTGACCTATGAATCCCGACTGGGTGATGAGTTTGATGCCTATGCGGATGCCCGCGCCTGGTATAGCTATTCGCAGGAACCCATACCACCCGCGGATTATCTTCCCGGTTCCACCCAGGCCATTGTGGACAGAACCCGCCAACGCAAACCCAAAAACATCGCCACCCTGATTTTCCGCAACTATCCCGCGAGAGCGCAAAGCTACATCGGCGAAAGGTTGCAGCAGGAAGGCTGGTTTGATGACACGGGTTGGAGAATCACGGGTTGGTTCGATGCGGATAATTTCAGCGATGGTTCGCCTGCAATCATCGGCGCGGGCAGGGATAAATGGTCCCAGAAAGCCTGGGAAGATGCGGCATTGATGTGGCAGGATCACGCCGAGCAGAATCACATGATGTTCAAGTCCGCGGAGGATGAAGCCACCAAGCGCAGGCTGGCGCGCGAATTCAGGCAATCGCAAAACCTGACCGACACCGATAACATTCCCACCCTGCGCGATGACAGGATGTCCACCGAGGAAAAAGCCCGCTACCAGGCCGCCATGTTCCTGAAGGAACTGGACATCTACAGGCAAATGAGCAACTTCATGCATCACTACAACCGCGCCAGAGCTGAGGCCCAGCCAACCACGGTTACCTGCCGCAAGTTGTTCTTCGAGGCAGAAACAGAGCGCCTTAGGGACAACCCCCGGAACGCGCTTGAAATTTATCGCCGCAAGGATTGCATGGAAACCTGGAAGGAAAAGGTGCTTCTGACAACCAAGCGAGTGGGGGAGAAGGATCTCAGGGTTCTGACAGACTTTGGCAAGGATAACACCACACAGGAAAGCACCTATGAGGTGCAGTTCCGCTATATGAATCTCTTCGACCGCGAAGAGGGCCAGATTGCCAAGCAGGCAATCGCCCAAAGATTGGCTCAAATGGATTACGCAACCATGCTGGTTAGCAAGGTCGGGTTGCTTTCGCCCGCCATTCCCACTTGGATTCCAATTCAAAATCAGATGGCTCCAAGGCCATTCCCGGAAGTGGACCTCATCGCAGGGCCTTTTGATGGCACAGATGATGAAGGACGGTCACTTGTGGATGAAAATGTGATCAGCACATTCTACTCGCGCAAGAATCTGCCCATGAAAAAGAAGGCTACACCACCCTCCAAGGAACCACCTCTGGCAGAAAAGCCGGCGGCAAACTCCAAGTAACCGAGCAAACATGGCTAAACGAATCCTTAGCATTCTGGCACACCCGGATGATGCCGAGTTTCTGTGCGCGGGAACACAGGTCAGGTTACACAAAGAGCATGGCTACGAGGTGCATATTGCCACCATGACTGCCGGGGACTGCGGTTCCGCGACCATGGGGCCAAATGAAATATCAGCCGTCAGAACCAAGGAAGGCGTGGATGCTGCTGCGATAATCTCTGGTAAGTATCATTGCCTTCATGAACGCGATCTTCTGGTTTTTTACAATGAACTTGCGCTAACCAAGGTGACCAACCTTATTCGCGAGGTTCAACCAGAAATTGTGCTCACGCACAGCCCTTCCGATTACATGCTGGATCACGAACAGACCAGCAAGCTTGCCAGGGCAGCCTGTTTCTGCGCGCCCATCCCCAATTTTTCCAGCTTTGGCCCCGCCACGATTCCGCACATTCCCCACCTGTACTATTGCGATCCCATCGAAGGTTTAGACCCGATGGGCAAGGAAGTGGAACCCCAGTTCCTTGTGGATATTTCCCTCACATTGGAAACCAAGGCACAGATGCTTGCGGCGCATACCAGTCAGAGGGAATGGCTGCTGAAACATCATGGCATGGATCAGTATGTTCACGCCATGCGCGAGTTTTCCCAGAAACAGGGCAGAAAAATAGGGGTCAAAGCCGCCGAGGGTTTCCGGCAACATCTGGGGCACAGCTACCCTTCCGAAAATCTTTTGGGCAAACTTCTCGGCGCCAGATAAACCCATTTCAACAACCGGCTTTATTCATTTTGCATTCAGCGGAAACATTGCCTCAAAAACGACGGGACTGATTTTTTCACTGACGAATCTGGAGGCACCATCTGCCATCAGCGTGTTTGCGCCATGGGAATGCATTCCACCAAAAGCCTTCCCTGGACCGATACAATCTGTTGTTTTTTCCAAATGCCTTAGCGTGGGCCCGCCAGCAGCAATCCAATGCCCGAGGTCGCAATCTGTCTCAATCATCATTAAAAGTTCAGAGGTTCCACGGGTAATATCATCGCGTTTCAAAGATCGTTCAAAACCCATAAAACCGGCACGCCCATGTTCCCCAGGCAACATGGGGGAATCCTTGCCCAAGCCAGACTGACCAACATAATTCGTACAAAATGTTCCGCTGACAACCGAAGACCTGCCCGAGGCGGGACAGACAAAGGCCCCCACTCGAAAACCGCCTGCTTTTCGGTTTAAATCATCTTCCCAGCTTTTTTCTTCCTGAAAAGCCCAACGGTCGGAACTGAGGTTCTTCCCAGACAACGTGTCGTATTCAACATTCGTCAACCATGAAAGTCGGCTTTCAGGCGGTAGACTCGGTTGTTTCCGACAGGCTTTCGGGAACATACCTTTGAGATCATGGTAAGCCATGGTGGCCTTGCCCAAAAACCTGAGATTGTTGGTACAGTTGACTCTGGCACTGTTTTCCCAAAGTGCCCCAAAGCTTACAAATACAAACCCCAGCACTGTCATTGCACATCCAACCGCGCCAAGGAACATGCCCAAAACAGCGGGAACAATTCCCTTTTGGACTTGGTTATCCATGTGAATCTGCCGAATGGCAACATACCCCAAAGCCATGGCCGGTAAACCGGCAATAACCTGAAAAGGTATGGCAGCCAGCCCAAGCATTAATGCAACAATCGCCAGCAAATTCACGCGAGAAAACATTCCTAAACACCCGCCCTGGTGGTAACGGCCGTTAGCTTCCTGGCTGCTTCGGCAACATTAGATGATGTGGATAACAAACCTATGCGGGTACGCTGGTAAAGAAAATCTCGTTCCAGCATCGCCATCTCATGATCTTTGTGATATGCAAATTCGCCGACCAAATCCGGGAGATCAAAAAGAACCTTTTCATGTTGGCTGGAATGATCATTCACATACCTTGCAACCAAGCCGGCTTTGGTTCCATATCGATTCAAAAGCTGCAAAGCGGCTTCACCGGTTATCCCATACTGGTACTTAAGTTCCATCTGCCCGGAATCGTAAAAATAACTGCGGGGAACGCTGTATGCGCCGGAAAGCAAATGATGTTTTGTCTGGCACTTGGCCTGATTTCCAAGCCGTGAGCAAATAACATTGGTAATCTTCTGGGCCATGGATCTGTAGGTGGTGTATTTGCCACCAGACACCGAAAACATGCCATTTTTACCTTCCTGAATGGCGAATTCCCTGCTTCGATCGGAAGGACTGCTGCTGGAACTGATCAGCGGCCTAAGGCCGGCAAAGGATTGCAGCACCTGCTCTTTGCCTGTTTCCAGTTGCAAATAATGGCGGACCCCACGCATCAGGTAATCCACCTCATGTTGGGTGGCGACAACCTCATCAGGTTTCCCTTCAAAGGCGGTATCCGTTGTTCCAACAACCGTCCGACCCATCCATGGAATGACAAAAAATACCCTTCCATCTTCCGGATGAAGCAAAAGCATTGCATGGGGCAGTTGCCAATCAGGCAAAACTATGTGAATCCCCTTGGTGGGCTTAACCTGTTCCGCGGAACCTTCCTGCGCCATGGCACGAAGGTTATCGCACCATGGTCCTGTGGCGTTTAGAACCACCTTGGCACCACATTCCAACCTTTCACCTGTCAAAAGGTCACGGGTTTCAATTCGCCCCACCCTGCCCTGAAAAAGGTCCAGAGCTGAAACTTCCAAATGGTTGGCAACCGTTGCGCCTTGTAAAGCCGCACTGTGGATTACATCCAGGCAAAGCCTTGCATCCTCCATCTGGGCATCCATGTACTGAAGGCATGCCAGGGGCTTTTGCTTCCAAGCAGGAGATAATGATTTCCACTCACGCGGGGCCAGAGTCTTGCTGGCCTCCGGGTTACAACCAATTGCAAGAAGATCGTACAGCTTGAGTCCTATTCGCCATTTCCAAAGCGGGACCCGAGCATTTTGAAACACGGGAAGCAGAAACCTGAGGTTTCCCACCAGATGAGATGCATTTTTAAGCAAAAGCCCCCGTTCCTGAAGGGCTTCGAATACCAGTGGAAATTCACCATGCTCAAGGTACCTTAAGCCCCCGTGAACCAACTTGGAAGATATGCCAGATGTACCGGAGGCGAAGTCGTTTTTCTCCAAAAGTACGACTTTCAGGCCCCGAAGTGTGGCATCCAACGCAACTCCGGCACCCGTAATTCCCCCGCCTATGATTGCAAGGTCGAATTCTTTGCCCGCTATTTGGTTTAAGTCCCTTTTCATGCTCTTCATTCTGGTTACAAAGCTATTTTTCGCAATACCAATTAATTTCCAAATCCTTCATATCGGTTCTTTTCGCCTGACAAAAGCCAGTCTTGTTAAGAGATTATTAAGGAAATTCACCCGGGTAATAAAGTACAATTAAAACCGGTATAAGTATGGCACAATACTGGCTTCACGAACCCGGTCAACAAACGAAAGGCCCATTCAGCCTCCCACAATTAGAGGCGATGCTGGCATCGTTATCCCCACGCGCCCATGCATGCCCTGTGGGTTCCACGGTTTGGGTTCCGCTAAGAAGCCTGTTTGGTGGATCTACAAAAGCCAGCTTGGTTTCGACCCCGCAGACATCAAGCAAATTGTCTGGTGGGTTTATTCCCCCCGCAGCCAATCCCATCCCGCCTGTTCCCCAGGCTTCGCCACCGGTTCCAACCGCTTCTACGCCTGATCAAAATCCCCAAGGTGACATAAACCACGACCCAGTTTCCAAGGAGAATGCCGGTTATCTCCCTTGGGTTTTGGTTGGACTGCTGGTACTGGTGATGGGATTAGGGGGTGCTATTTTCCTGATAGCCATTCCAGAAACATCAACCATTGATAATCCTGCAAAACCATTAGTTGCAGAAGAAAAGAAGGGAAAAAAACCACAGG
>JBEGQX010000192.1:0-8622 GCA_041180805.1 Planctomycetota bacterium | reverse complement strand
TTTGGCTGGGGAACCCCTATCCATTGTTCTTCCTTGGCCAACCGGGTTTCAATATCGCGGATTCCCTGAAAGTATTCTTCAAGCTTTGCGTTATCCTTTTGGGCCAAGCCACGCTGCAGAGACCTGGCGTTATCAAGAACTGCATCCAGAACACTTCGCTTTTGCGCAAGCATGGCTTTCTGCTGTTCAATAGGCGTGGTGTCTTTTGCGAAAAGACGATGGAAAGCTGCCATCGGTCCGTTTAGGCCACCAACGGGCTTACCGCTGAGGTCCCAGGCCATGGACAAACCAGGCCCATGACCGCTAAGGTCCCCTGTTTGGCTACCGTTGAACTGCAAGGAGGAAAATCTGGTTTGAAGGCCGAGCTTTGCAGCTGCAACCTGATCTGCACTGATGCTATTGTGAAAGTTTTGTCCCGGTTGGGAATAGCGGTTTGCACCGGTAAGCCACATGGTGCTACCCCAGTGACCTTCGTTCGAATATTTATTCCACAGGCCTTGAACAACACTGAAATCCGATTTGTGCCTTTCCAATGGTTTCAAACCCAAAGGCAGTTCATAGTCCTTACCTGTTTTTTTGAGATCCGGGTACCATGTTTTTTCAGTGATACCCCAACCGAACCCAAGAAAAATCAGTCTCTTGGGGGGATTTGCGGGTGCTGCCGCGGGAGCAAAGCTCCTGTACCCAAGCGATTCCAGCATGGGAAGGGCGATAATTGCAGTGGTGGATTGTAAAAAATGGCGTCGGTGTGTCATGGTTGGTTCCTAAGCTTAGTATTCATTATCGACTTTAACAGTCAAAAGCTCAACCTTTACTTCGTGTGAAACTCTTTGCTGGCAACCAAAGCGAGAATAAAATTCCGCATGCCATAGCGGTGAGACTTCGATGTATTTAGCATCTCGTGAATTAGCTCATCGTCACGGAATCCCACGGGCCTGCCGAGGGCGTATTCAATGAGAACTGAGCTAAAACCACGGGAAAAGTCATCACCTTTTGATGCCAGAATTTCCCTTAACTCAAAATAATTTTGAAAGGAAGGGCCCTTGTGGAGGCTTGCGGCAGGATCAATGCTCCAAGTCTTGGAGGCGCCTTTGACGGGCTTGCCGTTCTCATCCATGACCTGGTAACTATCTTCCGTGCGCCACTGGCCGACAGCGTCGAAATTCTCCAATCCAAAGCCAATGGGGTCGATTTTCCTGTGGCAGCTTGCGCATTGCGGGCTATCCTGGTGGGCAAGTAGCCTTTCCCTAGTGGAGAGAACTTTACCGGCAAGCCTTGTAATCTGAGGCACATTCGCAGGAGCTGGTGGCGGGGGATCGTTTAAAAGTTTTCGTAAAACCCACGCGCCTCGTTCCACTGGACTAGTCCGTTCGCCATTTCCTCCCATGACGTGAATGGCTGCCATGCCAAGAAGTCCACCTCGTGGGGAACCCGCTGGTAGAGGAACTTTCTGGTAGGTGTCACCTTTGACTCCGGGAATTCCATAGTAATCCCCAAGCAGATGGTTGATTACCACATAATCCGCTTTGAGAAGATCGGTTACAGGTTCATTATTCTTGAGAATGTACCGGAAGGTTTCATAAACCTCGTTTTTTGCCGCCAGTCGGGTGCTGTCATCAAAACGCGGATATTTGGCACGGTTGACTTCAAAAAAATCGAGGCGATCCATGCCCAGCCATTGGAAAACAAAACCGCGAACAAAACCTTCTGCCCTGGGGTCATCCAGCAAACGATTTGTTTGTTCGGCCAGAACTTCGGGTTTTGTCAGGTCGCCACTTTTTCCCAGTTTCAACAACTGCTGATCTGGAGGCGAACTCCAGAGAAAATACGAAAGCCTTGTTGCGAGTTCTGGTCCACTGAGTGACCGGGTTTTATTATCCGGGGAAGGTTCCGCCAAATAAAGGAACATGGGGGATGACAAAATAATAGCGAGGGTTTCTTTGAAGGCCGCGGCGGGTTTCAAGCCAGATTTGAGATGATTGGAATAAATCCCGGATAGTCGTTTCAAATAACTTTCTGAAGGTTCAGAGCCACGGAAAGCTACTTTTGCAAACCGGGAAAGGGCAGCATTTACCTCTTCCGGGGAAGGCATTTTAGCCGGATCTTCAAAATTTATTCCAATGGCTTCAAGGCCGGGAGGCATGGGCTTTACAGAATCATTAACCCGTACTATTTCCATGTAATCAACCCAAAGTACTGCTTCAGGACCAATACCGTTTCTCTTCACGGCCTCGGCGCGTTTTCTACCACCTTCCTCGTTGTTATCCCAGGTACCCTTTTCCCGAATAAATAAGGTACGATCCCCACTATCCGTTTGTGATGTGGTGAGTTTGAAAGGCATTTCCAAAATTTGTGGATTTTCCAAGGTTCCGGTTACTTCAAAAGTGGCTCGAACCATCCCATTTCTGGGATGAAATCCTACTTCAAGAAAACGCTGTTCCGGACGGGCATTTTGTGCGGCAGCTATTCTCACACGGAACAGATAGTCACCACTTTTCCATTCATTCGGAACCGGCATTTGGAGGAACCCCAACGCCATGACTGCAGGGTGCATGGTGGGGGTTCCCAGATATGCGCCACGATCTAAACCCGGTTGTTTCAGATAATATTCATGGTATTTCTGCCAATTTTCACCGAGTGCTGAATTAGCCTTGTCGGCATTATTCTCCGTGGTTTGAAATCCGAATGATTCTGGGGAGGGGGCACCCGAAATTTTGTCCCATGAACGCCTGAAGATCGCCTCATTCTTGGAGTTTTTTCTAATTTCCTCAACCACGGCTTTGTTTTCCGGTTTGCTTGCGGCAAACTCCACGGCCTTGACCCAATTTTGCGCCTGCAGCCGGTCTTTAATCTGACTGGCGACATATTTCGAAACTTTTTCGTTCGCTGCTTCACACTCGTAACGAACATTGGAAAGCCCGGGGGCGGAAATGGAACCTAACTGTCGATTATCACCAATTTGAAACTTGGGTGACTTCGGAGTTATGCTTATTCCAGTTTCGGAAATTCGTTCAATTTCCATCCAGTCCACCCAAAGGGCAAGTTCTGGCCCAATGCCGTTTTTTGCCTTGGCAGAGTTGAATATCTGCCTGGTCTGCAAATAATGATCGTTACTTCCTTTTTCCCGAATAAAGATCGTTCGATTGTCCCTGGAAGAATGTTCCTTGGTAAGCTTCAACGGAATTTCAATCACCTGAGGCTGGTTTATGCTGCCGGTAACCTCATGCGTACTCATTACCTGGCCATTTCTAGGGTGAATTCCAAATTCAATAAAGCGTCTTTCAGGAGGTGAGTTGACAAGCGCGCCAATTCGAACCCTTACCATGTAATTTCCCACCGGCCAGCTTGGAGGAACATAAAGACTGATGTGATCATTCCCAAATTCGCCAGCCATGATTGTGAGGTATGCGCCAGTATCCAGATGTTTTTGGCGAAGGTAGTTTTCATGGTAAGGGCGCATATAACCGCTGCCCTGTTTTGTTTCATAGTTCAAAGCGCCATTCGCCTTGTCAGCGTTATTCTCCACGGTGCGGAAACCAAAATCCTCGGGAGAAGGTGCGCCTTTTATGAGGGCCCAGGAACGGCGGAATGTGGGTTCATTTTTTGCCTCCTGGCGAAGTTTTTTCACTACTTCCAAATTTGCGGGAAGGTTTGCCGCCTCTTCTACTGCCTTTGCCCATCGTTTTGCCCTTTCAAGGTCATCCAAGGTATCAAGGTATTTTTTTTGGATGCTTTTCAGGGATTCCTCGGCCTCGTAGCGCAATTTTCTTTCCTCCCCGGCAGCCTTTTGCCAAAGGAAAGATTCCTCGATCGCTTCTCTGCCAAGCGATTGGTATTGTTCAAATTGATTGGCCGACATGAATAGATTTTGGCCAGCGGTATCAAAACCCCCGTTTCCAGAATCAGGTGGAAGCTCACTGACATTGATCTCCACGCCCAAAAGTTCACGAAGTGTATTCTTATATTCACGCCGATTCAGACGCCTCATGGTGATGAAGCCTTTCTGGTCTGAAAGGTTTTTTCTTGCGAGAACCATCACTTTAGAGAGATCGTCCAAAAAATCGGTTTTAGCCGCGGAGGGCAATGGTTTCTGGTTTTCCGGTGGCATCTCACCGGAATTCACCGCATTGAGTACTTTTTGCCAGCGCTCGGCTGTTTCGATGTCCGTTATTTTGAAAGAAAGATTATCAACACGAAATTTCCCTTTTTGATTTCTTTCATCATGACATTTAAGGCAATGTGATTTGAGGATTTGACTGTGTTTTTGGTCAAATTCAGTGTTTTTAGGAATTTCATCAGCATAGACATTTATCACAAGGAAAATTTTAAAGGCGGTTGCGATAAATAATTTTTTAACAAAAGAATATTTTTGTATTGTTTTCATATTTTTAGAAATTCCTGATAAGGCAAATCAAAACCAAGCATTATTACTTCTTTTGAAACTGTTGGCTGGTGACCAGAGAGCGGATGAATTGGCTGATAGCGTAATTGTGGCTTTTTGCCTGGGTGGTGATTTCTGTTAACAAACTTTCGTCCGTGAAACCACAAGGTCGACCCAGAGCATACTCCAGCAGCGATTCTGTGAATCCCCTCGCAAAGTCATCGCCTCTAGAAGCGATAATATCACGCATTTCAAAATAGCTGCTAAATTTCGGTCCATTATGAAAAGCGGCTGAGGCATCAATTTGCCAAGTCTTTTTGCCCACGCCGCGTTTTTCGTAGGTTTCCTCAGTTCGCCATTTGCCTGCGGCATTGAAATTTTCCAACCCGAAACCAATTGGATCTATCTTGCGGTGGCAACTTGCACACTGTGGTTGCTCCTGGTGGTCAAGAAGTCGTTCTCGGGTGGTAAGAATTTTGTTCTCAAGCCGGGACAACTGTGGGACATTTGCTGGAGCAGGGGTCGGCGGGTCGTGCAATATTTTGCGCAAGATCCAGGCGCCACGTTCCACAGGGCTGGTGCGCTCTCCGTTACTGCCCATGGCAAGGATTGCCGCCATCCCTAATAAACCTCCACGGGGGGAGCCTTCCGGAAGTTTTACTTTGCGAAACTCATCGCCAGAAACGCCCTCGATTCCATAGTAACTTGCCAATAGCCCATTCACATAGATTTCATCACTTTTCAAAAGTCGCGTAATACTTTCGTTACTTCGCATCAGTTGTGCGAAAGTTTCATAGACTTCTTTGCGAGCTGCCGCCTTGGTGCTTTCATCAAAATCACGAAATAACTTGGTATCAAACTGGAAGAAATCCAGTCTATCCATTCCAAGCCATTGATGCACAAATCCATGAACAAATTCAGTGGCTTTGGGATCTGCAATCATCCTGTCCACTTCCCGAAGCAGAACCTCTTGATTTTGAATCTCTCCGCTTCGTGCCAGCGCAAGCAATGCATCATCAGGGGGGGCACTCCAAAGGAAATAAGAAAGCCTGGATGCTAACTCCACGCTGGTTAATTTCCGTCCACGGTTTTCGGAAGATAGTTCAACCAGATAAAGAAAATAGGGAGAAGCCAGAATAACACTCAGGGGATCTTTTAAAGATGATTCAAAACTATCTCCCGCCTTGCGCCTTTGCGTAAAAATTGCAACCAACTTGGAAACAAACTCCTTGTTTACAGGCTTGCCGCGAAAAGCTTTGCTGGCGAACTTTTCAATGATTTCGGAAGCATACTCATGTTCATTTTTGTCAGAAGTTTTCGCAAAAAGAATTTGTTTGCCGACATTTTGCAATTGATTGGGCACCATGGGACCTTCCCATTCAATCCAATCGATCCAAAGAACGGGATCACGTTGTTTGGAATCTTTGATAAGCCGGGTTGCACCGGGAAGGCTTATATCACCTTTTTTCAATGGGCGTTTTTCCATTAGGATAAATTTTCGAGGTCCGTTTGGAACAACCCGAAATGGCAGCTCTATGATTTCAGGATTTTCAATATCCGCCATTATTTGACGATTAGACAAAAAAGTTCGGTCATCTTTATCAATCGGACTGGCCTGAACAAAGGAAAGAAATGCACGCTCCGGGGGCATATTTGGAAGTTTGCCTATCCTTACACGCATTACATAATTACCCGGGGTTGCATCACCGGGAAGATCTATCGCATATTCCGAGGTTTCGTTCACGGTATTGTCCAAATACAAACCTGACTTGGATTTTGGCCATTCCATGTATTGCTGGAACCATCGATTATTTTGCTCCCAGACAATCTTGTGAAATTCTGCGTGATCCTTATCGTTGAAACCGAATTCTTTCAGGCGGTTTACATCACCACCACTGGACTTCCATTGATCATATTTTTGCTTCATCAACCGGGAACGCTCATGGATGCGACCAACTTCCATGGATCTGGCTTCCACTTCGATATGTTGGAATTTTGACACCGATTGTTGAATCTGATTTACTGGCCCTTCCCATTCGACCCAATCAACCCACAGGGCAGGGGAAGGGCCAACCCCTGTTTTGGTTTGTTCAGCCGTGTACCATGCATGATCACCTTTTATGTCCCTGCGTTCCCGAAGAACAAAGCTTCTGGGGCCTTCCGCGGTTAATGTGATCGGCATCTCAATAATATGTGGAGATTTTGTGGTTCCACTTATTTGAAAAGTGTTGAGAAGTGAAAACTCAACTTCTTTAGCCCTGCTTCCAACTTGAACAAAATGTCGCTCCCTCGGTGTTCCTTCAACAGCGCCAATTCGAAACCTTAAGATATATTTTCCTGGCGGAAGCTTTTCGACGGGATGTTTAGTTTTTACCCATCCGGAAGGGTGATCAGGGGGAAGGTCAATCACCTCCTCGGTGTGAACATTAAAAATGGTAAGGAAAGCGCCTGTCTTGGTGAGCGGATCTTTCAGATACCGTTCAAAACTTGGCCCATGCTGTTCAAAGGCACGAACCCGAAACTTTGCCTCAATTTCGTCAGAAATTCCCTTTCCAAACGCGCTTGGTGGCTTGGTTCTGTCGCTGTCTAAATATGCCTTGGCGACGGTATAACCACCCTTGAAATAGCCATTGTAAGTTCCGCTTACCATCGCATTCGCGTGCAACTCAACTTCCCTGCGAAATTTCCAGGGTTTTGCCACAGCTTCAGATTGCCCGCCTTTATGTTCAGGATTACTCGTCCTGCTTTCAATTTCCACCCAGTCAACCCAAAGGGCGAATTCCGGCCCTACTCCATTTTTTTTGATACCTTCCTCAAAGATTCTTCTGGCGGAATGATCCGATTCGTAAGTTCCTTTTTCCTGTAGGAAAAACCCCCTGTCTCCAGAAGGGGAAAACTTCAGGGGAATTTCGAGAACTTGCGGGTTTTCCATGGTTCCTGTTATCTGATGACTGCTGATTACAGCGCGAACTCCGCTATGATGCTGGGAGCCAAATTCCACAAAGTGCCTTGAGGCAGGTGTATTGGATGTTGCAGCTATTTTCACACGAACCACATAATCCCCACCGGGCCAGTCACCGGGAATGCGAAATGCCAAATATGGATTCACAAAAGCATCTTCCACAGTGAGAAACGTACCCGTTTTGTTTGCCGGGTGATTCACATAAGCCTTGTGGTAAGGCACATAATGAACCCAATTTCTGCGCCCTTGTTCATCCGCATCGACCGCATCCACAAAACCAAATTCCTTGGGGGATGGAGCGTTTTTTAATCTGGCCCATTCGAAATAGATAGAAGTAAGATTACCTGGCTTTTCCGACTGAATTTTCGAAACAGTATTGGCATTTTCAGAACTACTGGCAGCGGCATCCACAGCATTGGTCCATTTCACATAACGGTTTCTTGCATCTGTTCTGTCCGCTAGTGCTTTTCGAATGCAATCATTCTTTTCCTCGGCCTCAATATGAATTTTTTTAGCGAGCCTTGGTTGGGAGGCATTTCCATAGCGAGCAAAATGCTCTTCGATTGCCTGCTTTCCCAAAGCAAGGTATTGCTCAAACTGATCACTGGACATGAAAAGGGAAGAACCAACCGTATCAAAATTTCCATTACTTCCATCAGCAGGCAATTCCTTGGTGTTGATCTCCACTCCAAGAAGATCACGAATGGTGTTGCCGTATTCCCGTCGGTTTAAACGGCGCATGACTATGTTTCCACCGGAATCACTCAAGCGTTTGCGGGCAAGCACCAGGGTGGTGGAAAGCCCATCCAGAAAATCTACCTTTTCGAGTGCAATTGGTTGTTTTTCTTCAGCCGGCGGCATCTCTCCAGAATTCAAAGAATTTAACACTTTTTGCCATAGGTCCGCTTTTTGAATGGTATTCAGGGTGAAGTCCACATCATCGAGCCGAATCTTTCCATTCTGTTTTTCAGCGTTATGGCATTTATGGCAGTAATTTTTCAGGAATACACCATGCTTGGCAGGTAAAACCGCAGGCATAACTGCTTCGTCTGCCCAAGAGAATTGGGAAATTAGAAGCACCAGAATAATATTCAAATATTTCATGGAAGACGTCACATTTAAGCCATAAGATCCCGTGCGATACCGGTACTATCCCCGTGGCGCTCTAACTTCATTCCCATTCCATTTAAAAGTGTCAGCCAAACGTTACACAAAGGTGTGTCTTTCGGCAAAACAAGATGCTGCCCAAGTTTTATGTTTGCACCCCCTCCCGCTATCA
>JBEGQX010000191.1:0-4058 GCA_041180805.1 Planctomycetota bacterium | reverse complement strand
TGTAGCCCCCTTGACTTTCGGGACTGTTGAATATGCCAAGGTAGATATCTTTCCCATTAATGGTAACTACGGCTTGGCCAGATGGCTTATGTAGACGGTACGAAGGAATGCGAGAATTACGCGGCATGGTTGTGCTCCTGTTTGAGAAGGCCGGTAATTACCGGTTTTCTCCACCCATTCAGGCCGCACTTTCAACCATTGAAAGGTACTGTAAACACAGTTCGGCAAAGGCTTTACTTCCAAATGTCCCCGACAGGAGTCGAACCTGTAACCTTCGGCTTCGGAGGCCAACACTCTATCCAATTGAGCTACGGGGACTTATTTCTCTAATTATAAATAATTTCATGAATTATTCCACGAACTAGCCAGCTACCAGCGTAAATCAAATTTGGCTTACACCCGCAAACGACTTCCCCATCTTGCCAACTTAGCCCGCTCTTTGGGATCAGCCTCAGTATTGCAAACTTTCCGCTTTTTTCAGCTTTCCCCGATTGTTGTTTTCGGTCGTAAAGTCTTTAATGGATTAAACTTCGGTTTAAGGGATTCAATTTTCAATCCGATATATTTGTTGTTGAAGTTTGAATCATTCAAAGGGATCAAGCAATGTCACCCAACACAATCCTAGAACAAGGCTCTGAATTTGAGGCTTTGAAAGCTCAATTGCTTCAGGCACAAAAATTAAGCAGTGTTGGCGCCATTGCAAGCAGTGTGGCCCATGAATTTAATAATATTCTTACTTCGCTGCTTAATTACACAAAATTGGCGATGAAATCTCAGGACGAAGACTTTCGCAATCAAGCGCTGGACAAAATTTTAAAAAGCAGCCAGCGTGCTGCAACTATTGTGAATTCCATGCTGGGCTTTGCCAGGAAAAGTAGTGTAAAAAAAGAACCAGTTAGCCTGGCCAAGCTTCTTGATGAAGTTCTAGTTCTTACGGAAAAAGACTTACATAAGCACCAGATCAAATTGAACAAGATAATTCATGATGAACCCACCGCACCAGTGGTAGCCGTACACATTGAACAGGTTCTTTTAAACCTCATCATCAACGCACGGCAAGCCATGAAATCAGGCGGCACCTTGAAAGTGGAACTGAAAACTTGCCCAGAGCAAGAAGTCGCAGAAATTATTGTTTCTGACACCGGACATGGCATTCAACCTGATAATTTAAGAAAAATATTTGACCCTTTTTTCACGACCAAGGATCCAGACAATAACAATCAAGGCGGCACAGGATTAGGGTTAAGTGTTTGCAGACAAATTATTGAAAACCATCAAGGCAGAATGCGGGTGGAAAGTATTCTTGGAAAAGGAACCTCTTTCATCATAAAGTTACCCTTAAAGGCAGAGGAAGAAACTCAAAATACTTTTGCGGAAACTTTGAAAACTCTTTAAATAATCACTTCTCAAATACCTGCTGCCAAACATGGATTTCCAATCTTTTGAAGTTTGGTTTTATAAAATCACCATATCTAAACTGATGTAGTTTTCACTCACTTAAGGTTTGCAACTAATGAGCGAAGATATTGTGGGGATAGATTTAGGTACAACCTTCAGCCTTGCAGCTTTCTCGAAGGATGGCAAACCCTTTGTGGTTAAAGATGAAAACGGCATTTCACTGATTCCCAGTGTTATCTGTTTCAACCCTGATGGCAAAGTTCTTGTTGGCACACAAGCCAAAATCCAAGCCGGCGTGGATTCCAACCGGACTATTTTTAGCATCAAGCGACTTATTGGAAAAACCCTTGCGGACCTAAAGCAGGATTTGCCATACATTCCTTACCAAATCAGGGAGATTGAACTACCGGATGGGCGAAAGTCTTTAACTGTCCTCATGGATGATAAAGATTTAACGCCTGAGGAAATTTCGGCCAAAATCTTACTGGAGGTAAAAAGAATCGCTGGTAATCCCCAAAAAGCCGTGATTACGGTTCCCGCCTATTTTAATGATCTGCAAAGGCAAGCAACTAGGGATGCCGGAAGAATAGCCGGCTTGGAAGTAATTCGAATTATTAACGAACCAACAGCGGCGGCACTTGCCTATGGCTTAGACAAAAGGCGCAAAGGAAACATCATTGTTTACGATTTAGGCGGAGGAACATTCGATTGTTCCATCTTGTCCATTGCCGATGGCGTGTTTAAAGTGCTTAGCACTCATGGAGACACCCATCTTGGCGGCGATGACTTTGATATTCTTCTTGCTGGCGAAATAGCTAGTAAAAGTTCCCGGACCATTGATAGCCTATCCAAAAAGGATCTTCACCAACTTCGGCAATCAGCAGAAACTGCTAAAAAAGCACTTTCAAACGAACCTGAAACCACGGTTCACTTTCTTGGAAACACCATAACCATTACAAGGGAAAATTTTGAAAGCCTGGCAAAACCACTGGTCGAAAAGAGCATGGAATGCTGCAAAACAGCGTTAAAAGATGCGGGGATAGGGAAAGAATCCATCGATGAGATGATCTTGGTGGGTGGTTCTTCAAGAATCCCTCTGGTACAGAAAATGGCTGGGGAATTCCTTGGGAAGAAACCTCTTACCAGCGTTCACCCCGACGAAGCTATCGCGATTGGGGCGGCAATTCAGGCGGAAATACTTTCCGGCAAAAGAAGAAACCTTCTTTTACTTGATGTGATTCCTCTTTCTTTGGGTGTGGAAACCCTTGGTGGAGTGGTATCCAAGCTAATTCACAGGAACACCACTATTCCAGCAATAGCAACGGAAAGATTCTCCACCGGTGTGGATAACCAAACGGGCATTGTTGTAAACATTTATCAAGGTGAAAGAGAACTTGCCAAGGACTGTAAACATTTGGGCAAGTTTACTCTTTCTGGAATTCCACCGATGCCTGCCCAAATGCCTCAAGTGGAACTTACTTTTTTAGTTGATGCCAGCGGTTTACTGACTGTCAGCGCAAAGGAATTAAGAAGTAACGTAGAGGCCAGCGTAAAAATCCAACCATCCAGTGGCCTTACCAACCTGGAAATTGAAAAACTGGTACTGGAAAGCGTCGAACATGCCAGGGAAGATTTTCAAGCAAGGCAACTTATAGAATTCAGAAACAAGGCGAAACTTGATGTTGGTCATGCCAAGAGATTGCTCTCCAACAAAGATTTGGCTTTAACCATTATGGAAACCCAAGACATCTCCAATTCCATAAGAAAAGTTGAATCCGCTTGCGAAGAGGGCACTTGGGAAACGATTAAGCGGGAATTGGAAAAATTTCAGGAAGTATTAAACCCCTTTGCAAGCAGAGCCATGGATGCAGCGGCAAAAAATTTCCTGAAGAATCAGACTGTTGATCAACTACCGGAATTAGGAGACACAAAATGAGTTTATCATGGGAAAATCACAGGGAAATCGGAGAACTTCTTTTTGAGAAGTACGACACCTTGAATCCTCTGAGCGTTCGTTTTACAGATATGCACAAGTGGATTCAGGACCTTGAAGGCTTCTCGGGCAAACCTGAAGATTCCAACGAGAAGAGACTGGAAGCCATACAAATGGCTTGGTACGAGGAATGGAAAGATGAATATGGAAACTAGCGGAAGCTAGGATAAAAATTCTCGAAGAATCTTCTCCGTTTCCGGTGAATTCAGAGCAGCTTTACCAAAACCGCGTCTTGCCCCCAAAGCCACAGCACTATCTTGGGCATCCGCGTAATTACTAACAAGAATTACAGGGATCAACTTGGCAGGTCCAGCAAGATGATCCCGAATAAAGTTTAACCCTTCCTCGCCAGTAAGATCAAAAATTCGATTCACAAGGATAAGATCTATCGAAGAATGATGCGAATGCTTAATAGCTTCCTCGATGGAATCAGCAGTTTTAATAATCGCTTGAAATTTGGTTTGCAACAGCCTGCTAATCGATGCGTGATCCGCTGAGCACTGACCAATACTAAGAACCGTTTTACTCATTGGCTTCCATTCCTGTCTTTTTCATTTGGTTTTCGAGAAAGAGTTTGAATTCCCGCATCTTATCAAGATTTAATCCTTCTGGTTCGTTTTCTAGAAGATAATTTACGTCTTTGAGGGCTTTCTCAAACCTTCCCAAG
>JBEGQX010000190.1:0-14351 GCA_041180805.1 Planctomycetota bacterium | reverse complement strand
GCAATCAATTTGGCAAAGGCTGTTTCGCCGTCATACATCACCTTGCCGGTCAGAAGGTAATAAAGCGAGGCACCAAGGCTATAAATATCTGCCCGGGCATCTGCATTCCTGGTGGATAGGCCTTGTTCTGGTGACATGAAGTCAACCGTACCCATGATGGCGGTAGTGGCTGTAAGCATTGGGGCTTTTTCCTCTTCGCTCAATGCTTGCAACCTGGCCAGACCCATATCGACAATTTTTATTTTTTTGTTTTTATCCAGCAAAATGTTGCCTGGCTTGATATCCCGATGGATCACTCCCTGCTCATGGGCGTATTGAAGGCCCAACGCTGCCTGCATAATGTATTCGATGGCATCGTAAATTCCACATGTACCCTGTGTTCGCACCACGGCAAAAAGATCCTTGCCCTCGCAATATTCCATTACCATATAGTGCTGGCTGTTTTCATGGTCCGCATCAAACACGGTGATGACATTTGGGTGAATAAGCCTGGCGGCAGCTTTTACTTCACGGTCAAATCTCTGGATGGTTTGTGAATCAAGTTTGTTTTTTGTGTGAATTACCTTGATGGCAACAGTTCGCCCCATGCCGGCATGTTGCGCCTTGAAAACCTGACCCATCCCACCGGCACCCAGTTTTGCCTCAATCAAATATTTTCCCATTCGCAAGCCGTTTCCCTTACCCATTAAAATTTGCTCGGCCTGATACTTGGTCAAAAGACCCGCTTTTATCAGATCCTTTGCAAGGGATTCGCCATTTTGGTAAGAGGATAATTTGTCCGTAAAGGGGGTGAATTTTTGGCTGGGGAATATCTCCAGCCTGTTTAATTCACTAACAAAAAAATGAATATCAATGGGCATGACTGTTCCAAAAGTCACTAGTAATAATGGCACATTCTAAATAAGAATCATTAATTTATCACTTAGGAATTTTAGATTTTGATAAAAGCCTTTGCTTTTATTTAGCTATTCCATGGCGACTATAAGTTCATCACCGTGATGGTGATTTGAAGCACGGTGGCTATGGACACCCAAATCAGGTAAGGGATTTGGCAAAATGCAACCCATTGATGGAATGGCCAGATTTTGACCATCAGCCAGGGAATCGAAAACCAGACCACAAGAATATCCAGGCAGGCCAGTGGCATGTTTTGCATTCCGAACTGAATAGGTGTGAAAACCAGATTGCTCAAAAGATTAATCAGAAAAGGCAGGGCAACTAAGCCCGTTACTTTGCCACGGAAAAATTGCATGAAAACATATCCGAATGTTCCAAGGATAATCGGGTAAAGAATTTGCCAGATGGTTCCTATGGTGCCTGGAGCAGGTGTCCAATTCGGTTTGACAAGCGAGTTGTACCATTCAAGCCAGTTCATTGGTGTTCCTTGGAATAAAAACGCAAAAGATCAGATAAACGCGCTGGCCACAATGTTGGAGATGCTGACCAGTCGCCAGGGTGCTCGTGAGCGCAGATAATTCGAAAAGATCAGGCAGAACCCCTTTGTTTTGGGATTCATCCACACAACATTTCCTGATGAACCGGTGTGCCCAAAAACATTCCTGTCCAAAAGGTCGCTCCAACTATCCGATTGACCCAGGTGATTCAGTTTCCATCCAAGCCCCCAGGGTTGGGTCCGTCGAATCGATTCTGGCATTTCAGGCATATCATCCATCCGGTTGGATGTCATCATTCGAACAGTGGCAGGGGAAAGAAATTGTTGGTTTTTCCATTTGCCGGAATCAAGCATCATGGCACAAATCACGGCATAATCCCTGGCCGTGCTGAAAAGACCGCCGGTAGGGGAGCCGAATTCCTGCCAGTATTTGCTGTTCCAACCAAAGTCACCACCTTTTTGATACTCAGGCAGGGTGCAGCGTACAATTCGATTTCTGTTAAAACCTTGGGAACCCAGACCAGTGGATCTTAACGCCAAAGGGGTGAGGATTTCCTTGTTTACAAATTCCCGGATGTTGAGTCCTGAAATGCGCTGAACGATTTCCGCAACCAGAATGGTTGCCAGGCTTGAATAACTTTGGCTGGTTCCCGGCTTGAAGAATGCTTCGGACTTCGCGGCTTCGATCACAAACTTGCTTAATGGTGCGTGTTGCTTTCTCAGTTCCGTGTTATTGGGTAGTTCATCTGCAAGCCCGGAGGTATGGGTAAACAAATGCAAAACCTGTGTGGAATCCTTGTTTTTTCCGGTGAATTCAGGGATGTAGCGGTTCACCGGGGAGTTCAAATTCAAAAGTCCCCTTTCCACCAGAATCATGCCGCAGGTGTAAATGATTGGCTTGGTGACACTGGCCATGTAGAACATGGCATCTTCCCTTAGAGGTTCCGCGTCCGGTTCGGGGCCTTGCCTGCCAAAAAACCGCGGAGCTATTGCCTTGCCATTTCTGCCAACCATGATGCAAGCCCCGGGAACAGGTGCATTAGGTCCGGTGGTCCACTGTGTCAAAAGATCAAAAGCTTTTTGAAGCCTTGCAGAATCCAAGCCAAGGTCTGCGGGTTTTACTTCCTCCAGGTGTCCAGTTTGTGGAATTGGTTCCTGACCTGCTGCATTTGCCAGAAAAGGAAGGCTGGAAAGACCGCTCAGGATTGTTCTTCGGGAGGGCTGAAAAAGTGGTTTCATGGGGCACCTTGAAAGTTTTACTTTGAAGATTCCCTCAGTTTAACGAATTTTTTAACCGAAAGGCACAAGCGGTTGTTTATAATTGGAAAGTTATTTTAAACCTCACCGGGAGTGACCATGTACAAGGTAGCGGTAAGTTTTGCGGCGGCCGTTTTCTTTCTTGGCTTGGGAATTGTTTGGTCGCAGGGGCCCGCGGGTAAAGGTGATTTTAAAAAAGGACCTGGTTTTGAGAAAAAAGGCATGATGCCTGGCTTTGAACTCGGAAAAGTTCTTCCCCCTCATATCGCTGATACATTGGACCTTTCCGAAGACCAATTAAAGCAAATTGCAGATTTGGAAAAGGAAGTAAAATCCAAGATGACCAAGATCCTTTCCGAGGATCAAAGAAAGAAGATTCAAAACTTCAAAGATAAAGGCCCGCCGTTTGGTAAAGATGGGGGCAAGGATAAAGATAAAGAAAAGGGAAAGAAAAAAGATGGTGCTCCAGAACGACCAGATTTTGAAAAGAAAGCTGGTTCTGTGGATGCCAAAAAGGCTGTAATTGTTTGGTTCTCCAGTATTGAAGCCGGCCTGGGTGAAGCCAGGCGCACGGGCAAGCCGATTCTTCTGGTTTCAGCGGCCCCCCATTGCGCTGGTGTTTCTGGTACCTGGTGACCCGGTAAAGCCGATATGGACAGGAGTTACCTGTCCGACCTAAAAGTTGTTCAGGCTTCCCGCAAATTTGTCTGTATTCGTCCGATTAGCTATGAAGACGAAGCGGAAAATAAATTTCTCAAATCGTTTGGTGCCGGCCGATCAGGTGATGTGGAGAACACGGTTTTCTGCATTCTCAGTCCGGATGGCAGCCAAAGGTTAATACGCCCCTCCAGAACTGCCAAGCAGATTTTTGCCGATGCAAACGCCATGGCGGATGCCATGAATCGATTTGCGGAAAAATATCCTGCCAAAACTGGTGGAACTCCACCATTGCCTTTTACGCAGGATTTGCGATTGGCGGTTAATGTGGCTGCCTGCGACCATTTACCTTTGGTTGTAGTCCAGAATGTGGGAGTTGAAATTGAAAATGCCTTGGCCAAGCTGGCTTGGTCGGAACCTTTTATGGGCAAATGTCTTTTTGTTCGCAGCGATTCCAAACAGGCTGCAATTCTTGCAGAAGGGGTGGAGCCATCCTCCAAGGTTATGGTTCTTCAGCCAGACCAGTTTGGCTTAAAAGCCCGGGTGTTATTTCAAACAGGCGATGTGTCGAATGTGAGTGTGTTATCTGAATTGCAAAAAGGAATAGGGTCTGGTGTCTGGCCGGAAATTGATTTCTGGAACCATGTTCGCAAAGGGCACCAGCAGGGTGTGTTTTGGAATACCAAGTTGCCTGTTACCGATAAGGAGGAACATTCGGCCCGGGAACGGGCCAAAAAGAATTTCCCCCCTAAATCTAACTGACTTTTAGTACTGGGACCCATCCACTACATTGCCGTCCATGCGGTTGGCCAGGTTTGCATAGACAGTTCCGTTGATACCCACACTTATGGCCCTTACTGCGCCATCACACAAAACAAACTGAACGATGCCACTGTGGGAACTGCCAAAGCAACCGGTGCGTGTATCGGTCGGGCCTTTGGCGGGTAAGTTGGTCGCAGAAGCACCAAACATGGAAGAAGCTTTGTCCCCGTTGTAGGCTGCCCCATCGCGGAAATTAAAATCGCCATAGTTGCCAATAGGCACATGTTTTTCACCGATCATCAAAGTGTTGCTTAGGCCGTCGGAAATGTCAGGAATTTTATAACCATCCCTAAACCCGGTTCCACCCGCAATCCAATTGTTTGCAAGTGGAAAAACACCATTTGTTGGAGTGTTGGTGGTTGTTCCGCCTGTGGTTACCCCATCCCACCAATAATCGCCACCCGTTGTGCCCAGATTTACCGCATAATCCCCAAGGGCTCCTGCATAACGGGGAGGAGTTGTAAGTCCATCGGGAATATCTCCTGTATTATTTCCATCCTGAACGGTGGGCGCCCTTCTTCCAGGGCAAAACATGGCTTTTAAAGTTGTCTGCCTTACCTGTGCAGTTTGGTTGTAATAATTCGCATTGAAATTCCATTGATTTCGCAGTGCGCCTTGTTCCAAGTAATCAAAAAGTTGAACAATCCAAGTGTAATCAGCATCACGCCTGCTATTGGTAAAACATTGGTAAGTGGAATAGTAGTTTTGCTGTGCCAGTCCCAATTGTTTGAGGTGATTTCCGCAACTCATGCGGTTGGCTGCTTCCCTTACTTTTTGGACCGCAGGTAAAAGCAAACCAATCAAAATCGCAATAATGGCGATGACCACTAATAGCTCAATAAGTGTGAAAGCACGCTTGTGAAAGGAAGAGGTCTTCATGGCAGATTCCTAAATGACTGAAAAAAATAAGTATATTTCAATATACCCTCTTATTACAGCTTTGCCTATTAGAATTTGAGCTTGCCCTGAATTGGTTAAAAGGCTTATTTTACGCCTTAACTTCAATTGGGGATTGAACATGCGTGTTCTGGTGAACTATTTTTGCGCATTAAAGCAGCGAAGTGGCGTGGGGCATTATACCGCCGAATTAGTTGCTGCCATTCAAAATCATTTCCCCGAAGTGGAGTTGGATCTTTTCCCCCCAAGGCAAACTGGTGCCCTAATCAAGGCTGCAATGCAATGGATAAAACCAGCACCGCTTTCAACGGGTGCGGAGAACACCAAATCTTTTGGCTGGAAGCAAAAGCTCAAGGAAAATATCAAGGCTGGTGGTAGAAATGCCTTGGGATACCTTTTTGCGGATCGCTGCAGAAGGAACGCTTATGACTTGCACCATGAGCCAAATTTTTTACCATTCCGCGTCGATGCCCCAACCGTGGCAACAGTTCATGATTTATCGGTTTTTGAAAACCCTGACTGGCATCCTGCAGACAGGGTGAGTGAATTCGAATCCCGTTTTGCAAGGGCTTTGAAAAGTTGCGTTCACTTTTTCGCGGATACTGAATATGTTCGCCACGAAATGATTTCGAAGCTTGGAGTTTCCTCGGAAAAAATCACCGCAACTCCGCTTGGGGTTAGGGAAGGCATGGTTCCCCTTTGCCCTCTGGAAGTCAAATTGCAGTTGCGTGAGATGAAACTTCCGGAAAAATACCTGTTGCATGTGGGGACTATTGAACCGCGCAAGAACCTTCTTTTTCTTATGAAAGAATATTGTTCATTGCCGGCCTCTATTCGGGAGAAATTTCCATTGTTGTTGGTGGGTGGCAGGGGTTGGAATGCTGCACCAATCATGCATTACTTTGAAAACGAAGCCCGACACAAAGGCGTTCGTCTTGCTGGCTATGTGCCGGATGAAAAACTTGCGGTTTTATACAACGGAGCCAGGGGTTTGGTGACCGCATCGCATTATGAAGGATTTGGTTTGCCTGTCATAGAAATGATGGCATGTGGCGGCGCAGTGCTAGCCTCGGATATTGGTGCCCATCGGGAAATTACCCATGGGAAAGGTTTTCTGGTAAACAATCAGGCGCAGGGTGCCTGGCGAGAAGCCATGATGAGATTGGCATTAGAGGATGATTGGTGCAGGTTGCTACGAAAAAACACGGCAGAGATAACCAGTATTTACAGTTGGAAACATTGTGCCAATTCGGTTGTTGGTGGATACCAGAAAGCCCTGAACATTCATCATAAAGACGAGATCAGGCTTCCATGGAAGAAAGCCGGCTGATTTATCTTGGTTGGATTTGATAAACAGTCATCACATAGGCACGCATGTCACTTCGGTAAGATGTTGGTCCACTAACCTCAATGCGCTGGTTTAGAAACAAGTCGAGGTTTTGGCCTGGTGCTCCGATCAAATAAATCAGCGGTCTTCCGTTGGGGCTTTCCAAGTGGTAGGCAGTCTGATAATCATAGGGTCTGCCAGATTTTCTTAATACACCCATTGGATTTCCATTCACCACACTGGCAGATTTTGCCTGGGTTGGTGAAGGAATGGGGCCTACAGGAGCAGCGGCTGGCGGATTCTGATTGGGCATCACAGTTACCGGGGCAGGGCCACTTGGCCTGCTAACCAATTTAGCCTGGCCCGGAGGACATGCCTGCAGGGTGTTTTTGGTGCCCACACGCTGGCATTCTCGAAGCCACATGGCCCTGTTGGTCGCCTGTGTGGCGAAGGTGTTTTGGCTGCAGGCAAAGTCTTGCCCTATTTGGGTGTACAACCTTATCGCTTCGGTGATGTTGCCTGTTTGCTCGGCATTCACTGCTTGGTTCCATCGGGTTGTTCCATCGCAATTTGGAATGGTGGTTGTGCCTGAAGTCAGGGTTTTGGGAGTTGCTGGATTTGCAGAGCTTCCAGTTGAGGAAGTTCCCGGAATTTTTGCTGGTGCCTTGCCGATGGATTCACCTTTTATGTATCGAACCTCGCTGTCAGGTGGGAAAATTGGCAGCCAGGTTTCCGAGCCATCAGCCTGCGGAGACCCATAAGCTTTCACCTGGGCGCCGCGCGAAAGCTTGATGCTTTCAACGGTCGGTTTGGTGTTATTAAGGCTGCTACCAATGAAGACCTGGGCTTTTGTTCCTTCAGGTACTTGCACAAGGTAGTTTGGCTGGTTGGGAACCACTTGTTGAAGTAGTTTCAATTGAATCCAGGAGAAGGAACCTTGGGGCGGCTTGATTGCGATCCAACCGTCGGGCCGTTCCTCCAAAACTAAAACGGTGTCTCCAGCTTTCAACAAATTAGTGGGATAAAGCTTGGCATCAACCCCAGGGCCAGAACGAACCTCCGCCTGCGCAGTAACTATTCTGGCGGGTGTTCCGGGTTGTCCCAGTGCCATAAGGCCAATTAGAAGGAAAGCTTGCATGGACACCTTTAATGAAACTAAGAATCCTTTTCTTCATTTCGGTTACTCATGCCTTTAAATTCAGCTTTTTCAATAAAAGCGATCAGATTCCAGAAACTTGCTGGCAGTTTGGGTTGTCTGGCATTTTTGGGGGAACCTTGGCCACTGTTCGTGAAGTTTTCCTGTTCCAAAGAGTGTTTTTTAACCAGCCGCTTGCTTTTACACCTGCCATTCTGGAAACTAATGGAATTCAAGATTTAGCAAGAAGGGATGGGTTTATAAATGACACTTAATTCTCAATCTGCCGCATGGAAGGCTTTGGAAGCCCACAAGAAGGAAGTTGAAAATCTGCAAATGCGGGATATGTTCCGCGACGACCCCAAAAGATTTGACAACTTCCATTTGCGGTTTGAGAGCATCCTTTTTGATTACTCCAAAAACCGAATCACATCCAAAACCATGCAGCTATTGTTTGATCTGGCCCGTCAGGCTGATGTGCAGGGCATGGCTAAAAGGATGTTTCATGGCGAAAAAATAAACACCTCTGAAAACCGGGCGGTTCTTCATATTGCTCTCCGTAATCGTTCCAACACGCCCATTTTGGTGGATGGCAAGGATGTCATGCCGGAGGTTAACTCCGTTCTTGCCCACATGAAGGAATTTTCCAACCAGGTGCGTAGTGGTGCTTGGAAGGGCTACACTGGAAAAGCGATCACGGATGTGGTGAACATTGGCATCGGTGGTTCCGATTTGGGACCTGTCATGGTTACCGAGGCACTTAAGCCATTTTCGAAGAGAGATCTGAAGGTTCACTTTGTTTCGAATATTGATGGAACCCATCTGGCTGAAGTTCTTAGAAACATTTGCCCGGAAACCACGATTTTTATTGTTGCTTCCAAGACTTTTACAACCCAGGAAACCATTACCAACGCCCATAGTGCCCGTGATTGGTTTCTTGCAAGCGCCAAGGATCCCGCCCATATCGCCAAACACTTTGTGGCACTTTCCACTAACAAGGAAGAGGTCACCAAGTTTGGAATTGATGTAAAAAACATGTTTGCCTTCTGGGATTGGGTGGGGGGAAGATATTCCCTTTGGTCTGCGATTGGCCTTTCCATTGTTCTGTCGATTGGAATGGAAAACTTTGAGGAGTTACTCGCGGGTGGCCATGCGGTGGATCAGTATTTTTTGAACACTCCGCCGGAAAAAAACATCCCCATGATCATGGGATTACTTGGAGTTTGGTACAACAATTTCTTTGGGGCCCAAAGTCATGCTATTCTTCCATACGACCAGTATATGCACCGTTTTAGCGCTTACTTTCAACAAGGTGATATGGAATCCAACGGCAAGAGTGTCACCAAATGTGGTCAGGCATGCACCTGGTCCACTGGTCCGATCATTTGGGGTGAACCAGGAACCAATGGACAGCACGCTTTTTATCAACTGATCCATCAGGGAACCAAGATTATCCCATGCGATTTTCTGGCACCTGTGGAAACCATGAACCCCATGGGCCAGCATCATCCCATTTTGCTATCCAACTTCTTTGCACAGACCGAGGCATTGATGAAGGGCAAGACTTCTGACGAAGTTCGCAAGGAACTTGCCTCCAGCAAGCTTTCCTCGGAAGATTTGGAGAAGTTGGTGCCCCAGAAAGTATTTGCTGGCAATAAACCAACAAACTCGTTCTTCTTCCAGAAGCTGACCCCCAAGACTCTTGGTTCCCTGATAGCACTTTATGAGCACAAGATTTTCACTCAGGGAGTTATTTGGAATATTAATAGCTTCGACCAATGGGGTGTGGAACTTGGCAAGCAGCTTGCCAAGGTGATTCTGCCAGAACTTGATGGCGCCACCGAGGTGACAAGCCATGATTCATCCACCAATGGCCTTATCAATTATTATAAGAAGCAGCGCCCGAAATAAGCTGTTTTGGTAGCCACGGAAAAGAGGTTATCTTGCTGGGCCCCATATTTAACCGGGAATGGGTGATTCTTCCACGAAGGCCAAGGCATTATCCCATGCGGGTTGCCTATCTGGGTGGTTTGTGGATTGTTGCCTTTACGGCCTGGCTTTCCACCGGGCAATGGCAAAGGGTCGCCACCTTGGGGGAAACTGCCAGGTTGGGACCTTTGCTTTTTCAGATTCTTTCAATGGTTCAGCTTACCTTCCTTTTGTTCTTTAGTGCCCTTTCCGCATCTAGTGCTGTTTCCCAGGAGAAGGATCGCAGAACTTTCATTCTTCTTTTGATCACCGATATGCGCGATCGCGAGATTGTGCTTGGTAAGATATTTGGAAGTTTGCTGCCCATTGTTTTTCTTCTGGCAGGCAGTCTGCCTTTGCTTTCTTCCCTGCTGCTACTTGGCGGAGTTGCGCCTTTTCAAGTTATTGAAGCCATGGCTATTCTCGCATCCACTGCCCTGGCGGCGGGTTCCCTTGGTGGGTTGGTTGCGCTTTGGCGTGAAAAAACCTTTCCTGCACTTGCTTTGACAACCTTGTTTCTGGTGCTATTTCTTGGATTAACCCAATCCATTGCATTTATACCCGGTATCAATCCTCAGCAGGCTTTGAAATTAAGGTTCATGCTGGATCCATTCATGGCGTTACAAAGTGTTCTGGATCCACTTTCCTACAGTGGTTTTGCCATAAGGCCGGCTTATTCATTTTCCCTAATAATGGCGATGGTTGCTGTGGTTCTGAACGGTTGGGGAATGTTCATGCTTCGTAAGTGGAACCCCAGTGGGGAACCAATTATGCAACGCGAAGCACCGGAAGACGCTGGCGCCGAAGAAAAAGACCGCGCCTCTGCCCATGCTGCACCCGGGCCAACCAGGAATGTGCATGGCAACCCTATTCTTTGGCGTGAGATTTTTACCCGCGCTTATGGCAGGCGACCTTTGATGATCAAACTGGCTTACGCCCTTGCGTTGGCTTTAATCTGCTTTGCCGCTCTCAGGCCGATTTTGATGGGTGAGGAAAAAACCGCCTTTTTTGCAGCATATGGCTTGCTTCCTGTCGGGGTATTAAGTTTGTTGCTTGTCGCTGCCCAAGCCGCAACATCCATAACATCCGAGCGGGATACCGGTGCCCTGGACCTTCTTTTGGTGACGGATCTTACCCCACAGGAATTCATCTTTGGCAAGCTCGGAGGTATTCTCTGGAACACCAAAGAATATCTTCTGCCCCCTTTCCTGCTTTCCTGTGTGTATGCCTGGTTCGGTTGCCTTGCCACGCCTCCAGCCAATCAACCTCAGTTGGCTGTGGTTATGAATGTCACCTCTTTATTATGCCTTAGCGCCGGTTTTCTAATCATGCAGGCTTTCGCCATGATATTGGGTGTCCATGTCGCCTTAAGAAATCAGAATAGCCGGGTAGCAGTTTTGAATACCTTGGGAACCATATTTTTTCTAACAGCGGGAACGCTAATTACTATTTCGCTTATTCTGATTAATGGTCGGTTTGAATATCAGTGGGCCAGTTTTATTTTCTTCCTCGGGGCAGGCATTGGGGGGCTTTGGTGGGTTCTTAATGGGGACCGTCCGTCCCCAGCACTGACCCTTGCGAGTTGGATTACCCCATTGAGCGTTTTCTACGGAATAGCAAACGCCTTGGTGGCAAAACCAGGCTCTCAGGAATCTGCCGACCCGGTGTTATCTTTTCTGGTAATTGGCGGGGCTTTTGGATTTGCAATAGCCGCCATGCTGGTTCCTTTGCTGAGTGAATTTGATGTGGCTTTGGGCAGAACCAGTGGCGGAGCCGACTAAAGCAACTCAAGGAAGTCTGGATTTTTGCCGATATTAGCAAAGTGAATCAAGAGGGAAAAAACTTTCCTTGTTTTCCCCTCTTGCCAACAGGTATGGTTTGCAAATAGAAAATGAAAGAAGCCCCGATAGCTCAGCCGGTAGAGCAGCTGACTCTTAATCAGCGGGTCGTAGGTTCGATCCCTACTCGGGGCATTAATCCATTCTGCAAGGAAATGCATCCACCAGCAACAGTTGGCGTAACCTCATGTTTATCATGGGGTTGTGTTTTTTTGCAAATCGTTTCCTTTTGGTGGGCTGCCTGAAGCACTGCATTCCCAGAGGTATATGTTAGAAACTAATGCTCTGGCAAAAATCATTTTCTCGCAATTTCCAAAATGCTTACTAGCACTCTAGCGGAGTTACTAATCCAACCGCATACCATATGAGATTGGAATCCTGCCCCAAACCATGTTTGCCCAGTGTTTTTAAGGTTGTTTTAGGAAGGCCCATAGCTTCACAGAAGTCCTTAAGCGAATCTTCCAAAAGTATGTATTCAGATTAAAAGAAAAATCTTAATAATCGGTAACTTAAACTGTCCCTGGGGTACCGATTCAAAGCATTTCCCGATGTAAGGAATTAATTTAGAAGAATCAAAACCTGGTTTCGCATGTTTTGGCGAATCCACCCGAAAGCGATGCCTGACACATTTGATTTCAAGGCTGGGCCGTTCTCTTGGGCAAATTAAAATCGAAATCCTTAACTTCTTACTGGCGCTAATTTAGGTGACCACAATTGGTCATTTGGCGAAGAAAGTCATCATTAATGATAAGTAATCAAAATATGTTGCTCTGTAGATAATATCTTCTGTTTTGCCCAAAAGTATTTTAAGGAAATAGAATGAGTCCTATTTTCAAATATATCGTAGGAGTAATTCTTATATTTCTTGGTTGGATTAATTATTCACATTTACAAAACCAGAAAAGTTCGGAATGTTTTGAAGAAGGTGTCAAATACTTAAATTTGTACGAATTAGATTCTGCCGTTGAATGGTTTAGCAAAACTATAAAGTTGGATCCCGAAAATGGGGAAGCATATCTTAGGCGCGGAATAGCTCGAATGGGTTTGAAAAAATATCCTGAAGCCATCGCTGATTTTACTAAAGTTATTGAATTGAATCCCAGGCACGCAGTTGCTCTCTGTAATCGTGGAGATGCTTTTTTGAGCTTAAGAAATACTCTGAGGCCATCGCTGATTTTTCGAAAGCCATAGAGCTGGCTCCTAATTTTGCAGTTGCATTTAATGGCCGTGGAATGGCCTTAAACAGCCTAAAAAAATATCCTGAAGCCATCGTTGATTTTACTAAAGTTATTGAATTAAATCCCAGGCATGCAGTTGCTTTCTGTAATCGTGGAGATGCTTTTTTCGAAACTAAAAACTACTCTGAGGCGATCAATGATTACTGTAAAGCCATTGAATTAAATCCTAAAGGATTAGAAGGTGTTAACAAACATGGAATTAAGCTCCGAGACCTTAAAAAAAACTCGGAGACGATTGCTGATTATTCTAAATTGATTGAATTTAAACCAAGTCACCCTGCCCACACACATTCTTTCAACAATCGAGGTCTTGCTTTTTTTGAGCTGGAGAAATATTCCGAGTCGATAATAGATTTCACAAAAGCCATTGAGTTGCATCCTAAAAATTCTTGGGCTTTTAATAACCGCGGGGCTGCCTTAGCTAAACTCGAAAAACACGCAGAAGCGATAGTAGACTACAGTAAAGCGATTGAGTTGAATTCCAATGAACATATGTTTTTTAGCAACCGTGGAAATGCCTTAGCCGAGCTCAAAAAATACCCTGAAGCGATAATAGATTTCACAAAAGCCACTGAATTGAATCCCGAAAATTATATGGCTTTCCATAACCGTGGAGCTGCCTTATTCGCACTCCAAAAATACCCTGAAGCGATAGTGGACTACAGCAAAGCCATCGAGCTAAATCCAAATGATTTTTTAGCGTTTTATAACCGTGGGTATGCCTTGGTCAAGCTCAAAAAATACCCTGAAGCGATAATAGATTTCACAAAAGTCATTGAATTGAATCCCGAAAATTATTGGGTTTTCAAAACTTTAAATTATCGTGGGTATGCCTTGGTCGAGCTCAAAAAATACCCAGAAGCGATAGTGGACTACAGCAAAGCCATTGAGTTGAATCCTTTAGACACTCTTTCATTTAAAGGCCGGGGTTTTGCGTTTTATATGAGCGAAAAATACTCAGAAGCGATAGCGGATTTTACCAGAGTCGTTGAATTGGATCCCAATCAACCAGATGGTTATTATTTCCGTGGACAGATTTTTCACCATTTAATGATGGAAGACTTGGCTAATGAAGATTTTGGCAAAGCTAAAATCCTACGCGAAAATAAAAACAAATGATTCTGCTTATGCTCCAACATAAGATCGATTGTTTTAGGATAATTTATTTATTAAATATGAGCTTGCCCGGTAGACTTTTCTAAAATTAGTCAAACTATCAAGCTGCCCGAAGATGTGTGTCTTTTTTCACAGGGATTCTGTTTATGTGAATAGAAGTCAGGCTTTGGTTGCTATTTAAATCCAATTGCGAGACTAAAGATTCATGAGATTTTGGGATAATGATTTTTTTAATGGGAATACAAAGACGCCATGCTTTTGACTGAAATAGCCTAATTAACAACTTTCTGGTTCTATGGTTGTATTTTGTGAGATTTAAATGGTTCAGAAACCTTAGAGCTTTTGTTTCAATATTTCCCAGAGATTGATTCATCGAAGCTTTTGTACCATCAATTTCAAGACCGGTGCATGCAGAAACATCCTTAAATAATTTTTCAGGAGCGCTGGAGTTATCAATATGAACAACTGAGGTTTTTTCTGGCATCAATATGCGCACCCATCTTTCAACCAAGTCCGCTTGAAATTGCTTGAACTCTTTCAGGCTGTCCAAAAAGTTCTCAATGGTGCCATCATATCCATGCTTTACCATTTCCTGCCAGGTGGAAGTTAGTCTTTTTCGTAGAGGGGTTAATGTTACAAGAAGATGAATAACAAGGCCTTTAAGGTCCCGTTTCAAACGGAAAATGGAACTATCTTCAAGGTG
>JBEGQX010000189.1:0-5437 GCA_041180805.1 Planctomycetota bacterium | reverse complement strand
TGTTTGGTTACTTTTTTATAAGGTTATGGCAGGGCGCGCTTGACAGATTTCGCTCACATATCTCGGGTGCACCGTTAAAGAATACCATTGTTGAAAATAAGGTGGCCGGCATGGCAAAAGGCCCCAGGCTAACAACGACTGCACATCTGGGTTTACAGATTGTTCTTAGTTTGATTGGGGGGGTTGGTTGGTTTTGCCATACATATTGTGCTTTGTTTCCAAAAACCCCCGATGCCTCCAATTACATCTGGAGTGGCATTCCTGTTGCTTGTTGGCTTGGGATCGTCCATTCCAAGATTAATTATGTTGTTGTTACCTGCAAGATGCCCGAAATGTTCGGGACTGGCATACTGCAGTGGCAGCAGGCCGATCATTTTTGTTTGTCGCGATTGTAACAACAACCACAATACAGGCATTTCCATTAATTCCGGGGATGGCAACATATGACATGCAAACATGAAAAAGAAGTTCAAAAGCATTCGTAATGCTTCTGTGCAACCCGGGAAATTTAGTTTAGATTGCCTAATAAGAAGTTGGCGTAAAGCAGACTTGGTAAGCGGATCCAAACATGCCAGATGAAAGCAGCAATAGCCCGGAGAGCCCGATCGCGCCGAATAATCGGTTGCGATCAAGAATTGTGTTTCTGGTGCGTGCCACAGTTGTTTTGCTTTTGTTTGCCCTGCCTTGTTTTCCAATTATTGCAATTGCCGTAGATGTCTTCAACTAGAAGCGGAAGAGGCATCGGTTTCTTCATGAGACGGATCATCAGGCTTTGTTGATGGCCTCCAGGCAGCTAATTCGAGATTATGCCGGCCAGCAAATATCTGAACCAGCTAATGACCCGCGCGTGCCGCTGATTATCCGTGGACTAGTACCAAGCTACATGGATATTTCCGCGGAGCAACTTCGTGTTGAATTACACGGGGGGTTTGATCATTACGGATTCTTTGCATACCCGGAAGGTGCGAATATTGGCGATAAACGCGGCAAGCTGATCGATGGATTGTTCTTTTACTCAGACTAAGTTGATCCATTCTGTTCTTTTATCATGAATCATCGATTATTTAATCGATATTCAAAAAATCCTTGTAATGAAATTGCAATGGGATTTCAAACTGTGGATGGTGAACACCCCAACGAGATTTAGATAACAGGTTGATTGCTTAAATGATCGATGGATTCTTTTCGTCATGGTTGTAAGCAAAACACTATTTTAAATATAGCACTAGTAAATTTTAGTATGACCAATCTTTAAAAAACCACTTCTTGCAATAGCTGTTGTACTTTTTGGAATCTTAATCAAGATTTGGTTGCGAGAGCGACCAAAACGGCTAACCCAGGAATTTGCAAACCATCTCTACCGTGAGGGATATTAGGACCCAGTAAAAATGCTTATTTCACCCAACAGGTTCAGGTCAAGTGATTTTGCAATGACGGCACTTCAGGGCGGCATCCATGGAAGATTAAATCCCAAGGCTGTCATTATTTATATCGGCATATTTTCCGGAATGATGACACGAGATGCATGGCAGCTCTTTGAAAACATATTGGTTGAATTGAAGTAGGCATTCTTTAGGGTTGACAGCCATTCAAATTTGGCAGTTCTCGAAATGATTGTGGATAGAAATCGACCTCATTCATCTGTTCCCACATAATGTGGCAAAACTAAAAAAGATGCTCAAAAGCAGTTGGCTGCTTTTGGCAAAATCAAATAGTCGCCCTATTGGCAGGCGGTTTACTTCTTCTTTGGGGCCGGTTTGTTTTGCAGGTTGGCCTTTAAATCTTCAGGGGCGAGTTTATTGGGGGCGCCTTTTTCCGGGATGGTTTGTCCAGCGCTCCAGAGAATGCCATTCACCACAAGTTGGCGAAGGCCATCTTTTTCCCAATTCGAATGCGCATGCCCGCCGGTAAAGGTGAAGGCGCGGTTGCCCTTGGTGGTTTCGTAGGCCCAGCCAACCGTCTCGGGGTTGGGTGCGTTCTTTTTGGCGGAAGCGGTGGTGCGCATTTTTTCCGGTGGGTTCACCATGACAAGTGGCTTCACGCCATTGGGCAAAAAGTTCATGTGAAAAAGCCAGCCTTCATCAATATTAAACGGAGTCACACCCCGGGTGATCTCGTGTTTTTCAAATTGATCGATATTGGCGACCCAGTGTCCCCTGCAAGATAGGTTTTTTTCGTAAACCCCGCCTGTCCATTCCAAGGCCAGGTTCTTTCGATCTGCTGGGTATTCAATGCAATTGTGCAGATGAACAAGGCCGACCCCCTTGGATACCGCTTTTTCAATCACCTTTAATTTTTCAGGTTCCAGGTAGGCTTGCTTGTTGTCGCCGCTCAGATAGAAGACGATGGCCTTGGCGTTTTGGAAAACCTTTTCATCTTTTGGCCAGCCATCCTTCACCAGAATGGGATGAACATTTGGGGTTTGCCTGAGTGTGTTTGCCAAGAGTGCGCAGCCGGCAAAGTATTCGTGATCCCCGGTTGGCTTGGCTTCCGGCTTGCCAGCAATGAAAACGATGGGAATGGCTTTGTCCGAGGATGGAAGTTCCTCAAGCTTGGGCGCATCCCAGAAAGCGAGAGCCGCGGAAACCGTGGTGCCAAGAAAACCCAGGAAAGCCAACATGCGCATGAGAAAGACTCCATGAAACTTGGAAAGTTCCATGATCTTTGGCATTGTCGGCTAAAGCAAGAAGAAAGTACAAGAAGGATTAGATGGAAAGGTTAAATCAAAAGTCCGGAATGTATTTGCCATCGGCGGGCAGGAGTAGCATGGCCCAGGTATTCAGAGACATATTCTTGGTAACTTTTCTGGAACTGCCATCCGCAAGGAAAACATTCAGCGATTCGTGCGGGGTTTGCACACGCCAGCGATGGCAACAGTCCTTGCCATCGGGGCAAGAATCAGAAAGGTCAGCGTAGGGTTTCGATTGAAAACCCATTGTGTTTGGCACGCCGTTAGGGCTGTCGTAATCTCCGCGGGGAAGTTCCATCACCTGTTCAGGAATCACCAGCCTGGCTCCCTCGGTAATCCCAAAGTTGTGGCGGTTGGCAGCGTAAAAGGCTGTTCGTCCCCTGCCATCGCATTGAGCGTAAGCTTCCGAGGCAAGGATGGTGTTTGAAAGGCCATCAGTAACCGTGGTGATCCCGACAGGGGGAGAATAAAAACCCATCTTGCGCCTGCTCCACAGGCCAATCGGGGTGCTGGCATCCCCTTGAGAACCTCCAAGCACATTCCAGTTAGCCAGATAATTGGTGGGGGTCCATTGATCCTTGGTTAATGAGTTGGAAGGAAGGCTTGGGTCTGAAGGGCATCGCAGAACGGAAATCACTTTCGAGCGAACCTGAGGGTTCCAAATTCCCACCGATGAGGCAGAAGAAATATCCTGTACCGGGCAGGGCGGGTCCCATTGGTTGGTTCCGGGGTCCAGCGTGGTTACAGAAACAGTTCCAACCCCGGGAAGTGATTCTGTCTTGGTGGTGTAGTGGGGAGGCACCCAAGTGGATTTGCCACAGTTGTTGGCGGCGGTAAGGGCATCGCTGAAATCATTCCCACCGTTGCCCGAAATATTGTTGGCAATCAGCTTGTAAAGGTTGTCCTGTTCCAGAAAGGGAAGGATGTGAACAATCCAACTGCCATACACGCTGGAATTCTTGGCATTGGTGTGGCCAAGGCTGTCCACCTCTGGGAATACGCCGTGATAACTGGGCATTTTCATATGCACATCATTATGGTGAATGATGGCCAGGGCAAGCTGCCTACCGTTGGACTGGCAGGTGGTAACCGCAGCGGCTTCCCTGACCTTTTGCACAGCGGATAGCAACAATCCGATAAGAATGGCAACGATGGCAATCACCACCAATAGCTCTATGAGAGTGAAAGCTTTGCGGAATTGGAAAAGCCTTGGGCCAGACATGAGTTTGCGGCTCCCGAATACCAGAAAGGAGATACCGCTTAAGTATAACTGGAAAAAATGGAAAAGTGGTAACGGTGGTAGGGATTGCAAAAGAAAAAAGCCATCAGGGGCGGTACCCCCGATGGCTTGGGAATAATCGGAACAACCTTACTGGATAGGCTTGATCTGAAGGTTGCGGAAACGCACAGGGTCATTGTGCCCTGCGAAGCCAAAGTGGCCTTCCTTGAGATCCTTGCCAGGGTGCGGGCTGTTGGCCATGTACTGGGTGATCTTGGAAAGGTCGGTATCCAGAATGATGTTGCCATTCAATTCCACCTTGATGGTGGAACCCTTAACGGTCACTTCCTGGAAGTTCCAGGTGCCTGCAGGGCGAAGGTAACCACGGTGAGCGGCTGCCATGCCGTAAGCGCTGCCATGATACTGGCGGGCATCCAACTTGGCATACTTTGGATCTTCGCTGTCAAGAACCTGAAGTTCGGTCATACCAATGTAAGCAGCATCCTTGGACCCACCTGGGTAACGGATGGCCAGGCCATTGTTGCCACCAGGAGGGGTAAGAAACTCCAGCCTGACTACAAAGTCGCTGTATTTCTTTTCGGTGTAAAGAACTCCACCCTTGCCCTTCTTGCACTGGATGGAATTGTCAACCACTTCGTAGTTGTCCTTGGCACCGGTCCAGCCGTTGAGGGTCTTGCCATCAAAGATGCTGGTAAAGCCACTGTTGCCCTTGCTGGCAAGAATCTTGGAGGCTTCATCGGCGGGAATCTCACGGAGGAAGATATTCTTCCAGCGAATTTCACTGCCATGGGTCTGAAGCTGGATGGCGCCCTTGGGAAGCAAAGGCAGCTTGCGATCAAAATAGTTTTCCAGAATCGCATGATCCACAACCAGCTTGTCGTTCAGGTAGACAGTGGTTCGGGCGCCAACCTGAATGATGCGGAACTTGTTCCATTCGCCGAAAGGCTTGTCGGCAAGAACCAGGGGATCCTTGCCCGGGGTGCCGGGGGAATTATTCCAAAGGCCGCCAGAACCCTTGTTCGCGCCCAGCTTGAACTTATCCTTGTCGGTGTAATCCCAAATTTGAACTTGGGGAGCGTATTTCAGATAGATACCGCTGTCACCCTTGGGCAGCATCTTGTATTCCAAATGAAGTTCGTAATCGCCGAACTCTTTCTCGGTGGTAAGGTAAAGGCCCTTTCCGTCATTAACGATTTCGTTGCCTTCCACTTTCCAGTGGGCCAGAATGTCCTGCATGTTCTTGGCTTTTTGCTTGTCCTGTTCCTCTTTGGAAAGCGCCTTGAACTTGCGAGGGTCGGAAGTGCCGTAACCCCACCAGCCGTTGAAATCCTTGCCATTAAACAGGTTCACAAAACCAGCAGGTGGACCGGAAGGGCCTGCGGGCATCTTCTTGGCATCGGCCTTTGGCGTTTCCGCCTTTTTGCTTTCCTTGGAAGAATCAGAGCTGGATTCACAATTCGTGCAATCAGCCTGGCTCTTTTTGGAAAACAATTTTCCTCGAAGGCCTC